>JAGNMT010000432.1 GCA_017991025.1 Verrucomicrobiales bacterium | reverse complement strand
ATTAAATTTAAGGTCCGTTAGAAGCTTATCCTCCGTTCAAAATTGAGCGCAAGTGTTTTTCCTGCTCTTTGTCTCGTGTATCGGAAGTTCCGGCAGCAGCGGAGTCGGGCGATCCCTCGGACAATCCATTCGCGACATCAGTTTGAGCGGTGCCCACTGGCCCCGCAAAAGTCACGGGAATGTTCTTCACTGCTGCCACATTAACGGTAGCCAGATGCTGGCCGGATCCGGCCGCCTGCTCGAGAATCATGGCGAGATCGTCAAGCCCCCGGTTGAAGTCAAAAACGCCGAAGGTCACCAGCAACTCCCCCTCGTAGAGGCACTCAACCGCCCACTCGTCACGGACCCGCACCTCAACCACGTTCAAGCCCTGACCCAGAAAACGCTTGTCGCTCTCCTGAATAAGCCTCAACCCGGCGCGCACGCCTTCAGACTCGATCTTCGTCCCCTCGACCGGATCCGAGATCCTGAACGACTCCACGACGGGGAGTGACTTCATCCCGTCATTGAGATCAAGGCAGCGAAACAGAAAACCATCCGCATCGAGGAGATAGCCGCGCTCCATGTCCCAGGGACGAATCCCGAGCACCGGGGAAGAAAGCCAGGCCACCGGCATCCGCTCCCGAACAATAAGATTCAGTCGATCCGGCAATTCCCGCGTGACCGAGACCTTTTCTACCTGAGGCACCTTTTCAATCTGACCCTGAATCGCAGACAGATCGAGTTCCATCAGATTCATCCCCGCAGCGACATTCGCGATTTCCGCTAATCGCGCTTCGCTCAAAATTCCGTCTGTCTGGATGTTCAAACGACGAAGAACGAACTCCTCATTCTCAAAGAAAAATCTCTCATAGCCCCATTTCGCGCACAGGGGGAGACTCACCGAAAGGCAAATCACGGCAAACCCCTTCACCACATAGGATCGCCTCCTTACACGCCCCCTCTCGGGCAGTCTCGCCGGACTCGAGCTGTCGTCGAAAATGATCCAGCCACCGTCGTCATCCGCCTGACGACGGGAGACAAAGAGATCCTTGAATCTAAACTTACGGCAATTGGTGCGACCCGTTTTCTTACGCATTAACTGAAATTAAGCGAAAGTTTAATAATTTTCAAACAAAGAGTTGCGTAATCGATCCCCGCCGCGAGCGCGGCTTTGGGAAGAAGGCTGCTCGCGGTCATCCCGGGAATGGTGTTCACTTCGAGAACAAAGGGCTTTGAGTCACTGGCCCGCAGAAGAACATCGACCCGGGAGTAGACCTCAATGCCGAGCGCGCGATGCGCCATAATCGCTTGTTCCTGAACTGATTGCGCGACATCAAAAGGAAGATCAGCAGGGCAGAAATAATCAGTCCCGCCCGTCCCCGTCATCCAGGGATACTTGTTCGAGATGTCGTAAAAGCCCGAGCGTGGCTGGATATGAATGATGGGAAAGACCTGGTCCCCGAGCACCCCGACGGTTAATTCTTTTCCGGTAATGAGCTCTTCGACCAGGATATCGGATGAATATTTCGACGCATCCTGGATCGCCGCCGCCCATTGCTCCGGTGTATGCACAAGATGCACCCCGACGCTGGAACCTTCACGTGGAGGTTTCACCACACAGGGAATTCCCACTGACACGGGCGGAACGTCGGCTTCATCGATCATGATCACCTGTGACCCCGGCGTGATGACCCCCGCTTCGATGAAACGCACTTTGCTCAAGACTTTATCAAACGCGATCTCAGAACTTCGCTTCCGCGCCCCCGTGTAGGGCACCCCGCGTCGCTCCATTTCCGCCTGCAATTTTCCATCTTCACCAAAAGTGCCGTGGATCACGTTAAAGCCGATGTCAGTGCCCTCGGGAAGTATGAAGTCCGGGCCATGAACATCCACAAAACTGACTTTTCCGACCCTGCCTTCGAGAGCGTCAACCACTCCGCGCGCCGAGGCCATCGACACTTCGCGCTCGGAGCCGGGACCACCCGCGAGGACCGCGACGTGCATTTCTTCGATTGGCTTTGTCATGAGATAGGGTAAGCAAACAGGGTAGAATGAAGGGACTAACAGGTTGAGGTCAAAGGATTATATCGGCTCGTCCTGGCCGATGATCTGGACTTCCGTCTCCAGTTCAATCCCCCGCTCCCGCATCGCCACCAATTTAATGTTGGCAATGAGGTCAAGCACGTCACGGGCGGAGGCACCGCCCTCATTGATGATAAAATTCCCGTGCGCTTCACTCACCTTGGCCGGTCCAACGCCCGTGTTTTTGAGACCCATTTCATCAATCACCTGACCCGCTCCGATCGATCCGGGATTCTTAAAGATGCAGCCGGCACTGGCCGCAACCGGCTGAGAAGTCCGGCGTTTCTCTTTCGACTCCGCCATGCGCGAAGCAATCATTTCATCGGAAGCCGACGTCCCTTTAAAAACAGCGGAAACAGCAACATGATGCGCCAATTCTGGAACATTCCGGTAATGATGTCTTATTTCCCCGACGGGTTTTTCAAAGACAGCCCCTTCCGCATCGATCATGCGGACACTCACGACCTGATCGAAGGTTTCCCATCCCATCGCCCCGGCATTCATCCGGAGACTGCCGCCAACATTGCCCGGGATGCCCTCCATCCACTCAAAATCCCCGAGGCCCGCTGATTGCGCAGCGGCGGCGAGCGCCTTGAACTTAACCCCGGCACCGGCGCGTATCGTGCTGCCCTCAACATGAATCTCGCCGAATTCGCCCTTCACCGGATTCGCCACCACGCCGGGAATCCCTCCGTCACGGACAAGCAAATTCGACCCTCGCCCCACCACACGCAAGGCAATGCCGGAGTCAGTACAGTATTTTACGAGGCGGGCAAGCCCGTCCACCGTGGTCGGCTCGATCCAGAACTGGGCGGGACCGCCCACTTTCATCGTCGTATGGCGCTGCATCGGTTCGTAAAGCCGCAGGAGCGCCCCCTGCTCAGCCAGCACCTCGCGCAAGTGATCCAGCGTTCCAAGGTCGCGGGCAAGACGGGAACCAACTTCGTGAATATTGCCCGCACCCAGAGTGATGACCCAGTCACCCGGCTCCAGCTTTCGTCCCACCGCAAGGTGCAGCGTAGAGAGGTTCGGATGTGAAATCACGGAATCCACCTCCCCGCGTTCAAGAACGGCGTCGACAATCGTCTGGCCGGAAATACCCGGGATGGGTGCCTCGCTGGCCGCATACACATCGGTCACCCAAAGCTCGTCGACGCCCTCGAAACAAGCACCGAACTCTTCACGGAGCAGCTGTGTACGGGAAAAACGGTGTGGCTGAAAAAGGCAGATAAGGCGACCGGCGTGTTGAGATTTCGCTGTCTGGATCGTCGCCGCGATCTCGGTGGGGTGATGCCCGTAGTCGTCCACGATCGTGACGCGTTCACTGAGTCGCTTCATTTCAAAACGCCGCTTTGCCCCCCGGAACGAAGCGAGGGCCTCGTCGATGCGATCAAAGGAAACCCCCACCTCCATTGCCAGAGCAATCACGGCAAGGGAATTGAGCACATTGTGCCGTCCCGGAATACCGAGGCGGACCCGCCCGATCTCTTCGCCGCGACAATGAACCGTAAACTCCGTTCCGGCTCCCCGGGGCGATAGATTCGATGCGGAAAAATCAAGATCACGGCCCCACCCGTAGCTGATGGCGTTGGCCCGGTCCTTGCAGACCCGGCGGGCGTGAATATCGTCGCCGCAGTAGATGATTTTTCCTGCGGTCTGGTCGCAAAACTGTCCAAAGACCGCACAAATCGCGTCGATCCCGTCGTAGAAATCGAGATGCTCGGCTTCGACGTTCAGCAGAATGGCGTGCTCAGGATAAAAGTTCACGAGCGTACCGTCACTCTCGTCCCCTTCCGCCACAAAATATTCACCCTTCTCGTCCCAGTTGGCATTGGATCCGAGTATCGGAATCTCCGCGCCGACGTAGTGAGAAGGCGATTTTGCGCCGACCTTTAGAACGTGTGCGGCGAGGGAGGAAGTGGTCGTTTTGCCATG
>JAGNMT010000431.1 GCA_017991025.1 Verrucomicrobiales bacterium | reverse complement strand
GACCCCTCACTTGGGCAGCGCGCCAGCGCCAATTGCCTCCGTTCCTCGGCGCATCAGCCCGAAGGAATCGGGCAGGAGGCAAGTCCGGTCAATGACTAACAAAACATCATCGCGTCGAAGAGGCGCGTCGGTGACGCCTTGGTGCGCCCTTTTTCAAAGGCCGAAAACGAGCAACTTTTGCACTTGAAATCATCTGGTAATTCTGACTCCAGCGCCCTGACGCACTTGCCGTGACGAACGCTGGATCCGCCCACGTATATCACGATCACTCCGGCAGTTTCGGAGTTCCTTCTAGTCTCTCGTGTTTGAGCACGGAGAAGCGTACGGTTCTTGAGAGACTGGATGGCTTCCCATCGATGCCGGGGAGCGGGTCAACCGCCTTGCCATCGATTTCCGCCCATCCGCAAAGCATGGTGTGCACGGGGCCGCTCGCGTTTTTAGGGGCAAGCTCAAAACTCCGCCCCTCCCAGAGCCAGATTCGGTAGGGACTGAGGGAAGACCACCGGTGAGGATGGTCTTCGGCCGCGTTGTCGGCCGCTACGATATCCGTCGGCACCCAACCCGCCCCTGGGACGAAATACTCCACCCAGCACCGGTAGCCGGGGTCGAACGCTTCACCTTCTTTGGCGTCCAGCAAACGATACCCATACTGCATCCGGGTTGCGATGCCGCGGGACCGTGCCATCGCGATGAAAAGCGAATGCAGATCAGTGCAGCATCCGCCTCCATTGACGAGACAATCCTGAGCAGAACCGCGGCCGCAATGTGGCTTTGAGGGATCTTTGGAATAGTGGTCCGCCAACTCGGCCACCTTTCTTACCAGAAGAACGGCCTGACGCCCGATATCATTCTCATTTCCACAGGCATCGGCCGCGAGCTTGCGAATATTATCGTCCGCCATCATTAGTGGCGCTTCGAGATCGAGCGATTCCTGAAAAAGAGCCGGTTGAATTTCAGGAAGCGCACCAGCGTCGGCCAAAGGAAAGCTAACGCCGCGGCGTTCCACGACACAGGTTACCGCGACTTCAACGGCACCCGCCTTTGGGTCTTTAACTTCCACGTAGAGAAATTCCCCCCTGCCGCCGGGCTGGGAAACGATTTCCCAAGTGCCGGGAGCCTGATCGACGGATATGTCCAACACCCTCTGCCAGGTGCGATCTGAAGGAACAGGAACCCAGAGACGGAGTTCCCTCGATCCCGACGGGACATCCGCAATGCGAACCTTTTGAGTCAATTCCACGGTCCGGGTCTCGACTACATCGGGGAGAATGACCTTTGGAACTTGCTCGGCGGGAAGTAACGAAGCAATCCCGAGCAGACCGCATGACAGGAGAAGGCGTTTAGTAGTGGGGTGATTCGGGCTTGATTTTTTCATTCTCTTAACGGGTTGGAATGAGCCCGGGCAGTTTCGCTTCGAGCTTACACCACTTGTTGCTATCAGAAAACGCGTGATCACTCAAGTTTCAATTGCCGATATCCGGACTCTCCGGGGCAAATCTGAGACGGATTATTCTCGCGCTAAAGAAAACGTCACAATACAGTTGCCTTTCACCAGGCCAAGTAGTAGAACCAAAATTCATTGAAATTACTGAATCCGTCGCCCATGAGAAGTCAGTTCACGATCCCGCACCTTCTGATGCTTCCCGCGCTGGGTTGTCTGCTTTCCTCTTCCCTCTTTTCCGGTGAATTCGACAGGATTTTGGTTCCCAGCAACGCCTCCCTAACTAAGGATTCGTTAAGCCCCTACGCGGATTTCCGGTTTCGCTATGAATCGGACTGGGACTCATCCAATGGGGCCGGTGTCCTGAGATCCGACCGCGATCGACTAAGAGTTCGCGGGCGAGTCGGGATCAAATATGAGCCCAACGATATCTGGCTCTTTGATTTGCGGGCGCGAACCGGTGACTCGTTGAGCCAGCAGTCGCCCCACTTGACGATTCATGATTTTGATGGCGGCCCCAATAATGATTTCAGTGGCATACTCGATAAATACTACGCACGCATTGCGACGGAGGATTTTAATCTTTGGATGGGAAGGAATACCTTTCCGTTCTGGAAACAAAACGAACTCTTTTGGGATGACGATGTAACGATTACCGGGGCGGCCCTCTCATCAAAGAAAGAGTGGCTTCAAGGAACCCTCGCGGGGACGATCGGGGCCTTCTATCTGCCCGATGGAGGATGGGACCTGAATGGAAATCTGTATGCGGGCCAGGCGGTGTTCACACGAAAGATCGGAGACGTCGAGATCACGGCGGCTGAGGGCCTCTATTTCATCGACGGCTCCCCGGGAGCAAAACAGTTGCTGAACGGTAACGGTGCCAGAGACTACACCATTCTCGGCAGCCAGATCGCCGTGGCTCGAACCGTTTCCGGTGTTCCCGTTTCCCTTGGAGCGGATGTTTATTTCAATCTTGAAGATTATGCCGCAAACTCCCCGGATCGCTTCACCGCACGAAACGTCGATGAAGATTTTGGCTACGTCCTTTCCGCTACGCTGGGATCGCTAAAGGAAAAAGGCGATCTCCAATTCGGTTATTATTACGCGTGCCTCGAAACGTTCTCCGTCAACGCCTCCTACGCTCAGGATGACTGGGTGCGTTGGGGTTCCGCAACGCAGACTGACTCAAGCGACCTGAAAGGCCATGAGTTTCGCCTCACCTATCGCGCCTGTAAGAATCTCGACATCATGGCACGACTCTACGCTGTCGATGCGATTACCTCACAGCAGGATGGAATGCGACTCCGGATTGACTTCAATTACACTTTCTAAGTGGCGAAAGGCCAACGACTGCACTGCTAGTAATTTCCTTTTTCATCCCTTTTGACTTCGCTGCGTTCCGTCCATCTCCGTTTCGCTCCGATTGCACCCGCCCACCGGAAGGCCGGGGATAGAGGGGGTTCGGATCGTCCGGCCGGACGACGAGGATACGTCTCGCCTGATCCAATGCGAGCGTAATCCCGGAGTGAAGTTTCGCGGGTCGGCAGCGGGTCAGTTCACAACTGCCGATAGACATGCTCCAGCGCGAGCAGCGAATAGGAAGTCACGAGGACGTTGTTGTCCTCCATCCAGCGATTTGAGGCCGTGTTCGTCCACGATCCGTCCGCTGCTTGCCCGCTGATTAACTTCAAAGCGAGCTCCCTTTTCCAATCGATTTTCTTGCCGGCGGGATCGACGAGCGTTTTTATCCCGCTGATGGCCAGGGCTTTCGCCATCGTGTGATAGTAGTAGTAGAGCCCTTGCGCGTCCATGCCCGGATTCTCCCCGAGGCTGTAGTTTTTCTGGAGCCACTCCATCGCAGCGGCGATGCGCGGGTCATCGCGGTCCATGTCGGCGTAGATGAAGGCGAGGAGGCCCGCGTAGCTCATGCTGCCATAGCTGCGCAGTGCAGTCTTGACGCCGCCATCGGTCTTCAGCTCGACCTCCTCCGACTTTGTGTCGCCGGGGTAATAAATGAAGCCTCCCTTGTCCTCTTCGCGCAGTCCCGCCGAGTCTCCGAGTCGTCTCACGGTGGCTTCGGTATTCTGGCAGGCGCTGACGAATTTGATCGCCGCCTTCCAGTCGAGATCAAATTCCGTGCTGTCGTCAAACTCGGTGTCGGCGAGAGCCTTCTTCGAGTAGTAGAGCGCCTCCACCGCCAGGACCGTGTTCGAGAGGTCAGAGTGGGTCGACGAGCCGCCATAGCCGATGCCCCCGTCGAAAACATTATCGACGACTCCCTTCTTGTCGTAATCCGCCTGCTGATTGATGAGGAGGCGTCGGGCTTTCGCGATCACGGGGAGGTGTTCCTTCTTACCCGACTGTGAAAAGGCAGTGACCGAGAGAGCCGTGTTGTAGGTGGCGAGGCCCTTGCCATAAATTCCGCCGTCGTCGTGGACGTTCGCGAGGAGGAACTCGTAGCCCTTTTCCACTTCGGTCGGCAGTCCTTTCGCGGTATCGAGTGAGGGCTCGCCAAGGATCGCCGAGATCGCGATCGCGGTGAAAGCGGGGTTCACCGGAT
>JAGNMT010000034.1 GCA_017991025.1 Verrucomicrobiales bacterium | reverse complement strand
GGGTCGCTTCGGTCGTTTGACCCTGTGTGATGCCTATGTAAAATGGTACCGGAGCCAGGCCTACTACGACTCGGGTGCCTGGCGTGGGACCTGGGCCCTCGACGGAGGCGGTGCGCTCATGAACCAGTCCATCCACCTCATCGACCAGCTCATTTATCTAGCCGGCGATGTGGCCTCTGTCTCCGCGTCGACCGCCTGCCTCGCCCACGAAGGCATCGAGGTCGAGGACACCGCCGTCGCCATCCTGGAATTCAAAAACGGCGCCCGCGGTGTCATCCAGGGATCCACTGCCTGCTGGTCATCGACCGGGCATCCCGCCGAAGTGCAGCTCTGCGGCGACCGGGGTTCCGCCTTCCTCGCTGATGAAAAATTCCGCGTCTGGGATTTCGCCGACGCCGCGCCCGAAGACGAAATCATCCGCGCCGAAATGATGCAGGGCAGCGTCACCAGGGGACTCGGAGCCAATGACCCGAAAGCGATCAACTTTGACGGGCACAAACGCAATTTCGAAGACGTCGTCAATGCCATTAAAGCGGGACTTCCCCCCCGTGTCGACGGACACGAAGCCCGTCGCGCCGTCGCCCTCATCTGTGCCATCTACGAAAGCGCCCGCAACGACGGAGCGAAAGTGCATCTTTGAGCCGCTCCTCCATCGTCCATGAAAACTGCCCTCGTCACCGGATCCGCCGGGTTCATCGCCCATCGGGTGGCACGCCGGCTCCTCGATCAGGGGGTCGACGTCGTCGGGGTGGATAATCTGAACGACGCTTACGACATCCGCATCAAACAGCATCGCCTCGCCGATCTTTCAGGGCGGGAGGGATTCCGGTTTTTTGAAGGGGATATCGAAAATCTCTATGACCTCAAGCCCGTCTTCGACGGTAGGCAGTTTGATGTTGTCTTTAACCTCGCGGCCCGCGCCGGAGTTCGTTACAGCATCGAGAATCCCCACGTCTACATGCAGTCCAACGCGCAGGGCGCGCTGAATATTCTCGAACTGATGCGTCAGTCCGGCTGCGGAAAGCTGGTCCTGGCCTCGACCTCCTCACTCTATGCCGGACAGCCGATGCCTTTCCACGAGGCGCTTCCCGTTGACCGGCCGCTCTCGCCCTACGCGGCGTCAAAAAAGGCCGCCGAGGTGCTCACCTACACCTACCATCACCTCTACGGCATCGACGTCTCCATCCTCCGCTATTTCACCGTCTACGGCCCGGCGGGACGCCCTGACATGGCGCCGTTCCGTTTTATCAAGTGGATTCACGAGGGGACGCCGATCACCGTCTTCGGCGATGGAAAACAAACCCGCGACTTCACCTACGTCGAGGACATCGCCCGCGGCACCGTGCTCGCCGCGAAGCCACTCGGCGTAGGCGCCCCCGGACATACGGTGATCAATCTTGGCGGCGGAAAAACACCCATCACCCTGCTCGACTTCATCGCCAAGATCGAGGATCGACTCGGCAAAAAAGCCGAGATCGTCTGGCAGCCCATGAGCGCCTCGGAGATGCAGGACACCGCCGCCGACATCACCAAAGCCAAAGAATTGCTCGGCTGGGAGCCCGAGATTGATCTCGATGCCGGCCTCGATGCGACCGTGGCGTGGTATTTGGAGAATTTGGAGTGGGCGGGTGCGGTGAAGTTGTAGGGGTAGGGACGCCTCGCCGAGGCGTCCGCTGATGGAGCAAAGGACGTCCAATGCGGGCGCCCCGGCGGTGCGTTCCTACCGGTAATAAACACTATTCAAGAGGGTTGGGTCGGCGAGGCAAGAGAGTTGGGGGTTCACAATCCATCTCAGCGACGCGCCTTGCAGGTCCCATCCCTTCAGAGAGGGGTGACTGTGAGCGGCGTTCGCAGAGGCATAGGATTAGGCGGCTCTTGTTCCCCTGAGCTTTGGCGCGAGCCAACAGCCAAGGGCAAAGCCGCAGATGAATCCAAGAGCAGAGATGAGAATTGTCTTCCCGAAAGCGGCCGGTGCGATGCAGCCAATGAAGGGTTCGCGGAAATAGAGCGATTCAATCATAATCGTAGGAATCACATGACATGCCCCAGCGAGGAGTGGCGTGAGTAGAAAGCCGATCATGGAACCGATTGCACCGTCAAAGACGGCGAGAACTGGTTTTGACACCGCGGTGGAATAGCCGTAGCACCAGAGCCAGAACCAAAATGGTACCAGTAAAGATCAGGAACGGGTACATTGTTACCCGGTAGGCCATAACGTCAGGAAGTTCTCTACTTTGGTTCCAGCAGCCTGTACGAGAACCTTAAACTTGGAACCTGGAACTTTAAACCTCCCCGCCCCCCTACCATAAAACGGGTGGTTCCGCCCCGCTCGTCGTGCTCTTCTTCAGCGGTTTCGCACCGACCTCCTTCCGCCAGTCGTTTAACAGACCGGAGAATTCCTTGACGAGCCCGCTCTCGAGTTGTTCGAGATTATTGTGCTCCTTCGGATCGGTGGGCAGGTCGTAGAGTTCGAGAGCCCCGTCTTCAAGGTCCTGAATCAGCATGTGGTTGCCCTGGCGCACGGCGCTGGCTGGAAAGCCGCCCTGATTTGAGTAATGCGGGTAGTGAAAAAAGATGGGACCGCGGTCAAATTTCGCGAAGGGATTGCGAAGCAGCGGCACGAAGCTGACACCGTCGAGGTGCTGGTCGGGCTTGGCGGGCAGGCCCGCCATCTCAAGGAGGGTAGGGTAGAAATCGGTGCTCACGGCGGGCACGGTGCAGCGTGTCGCGGCGGAGGCGACGCCGGGCCAGCGCACAATGAGAGGCACACGGATGCCCCCCTCGTAGATCCAGCCCTTGCCTCCACGGTAGGGAAGATTCGAGGTGGGGTGGCCTTCGTCGGTGGAGAGACCGCCGTTGTCCGAGGTGAAGACAATCGCGGTGGAGTCGCGCAGGTTGAGCTCGTCGAGTTGATCGAGAACCCTGCCGACCGCATTGTCGAGGCTTTCCACCATCGCCGCGTAAGTGGCATGATCCTGCCGAATACGCACTTTTCTGGGCTCATTTGTTTCCGGCCAGACCTGTCGTTCGCCACCGATTTTAAAGCTGCCTTCCTCATCGGCAATCCCGAGTGCGGCAGCTTTTTTTTCGTACTTTTCCACCAGCTCCGGCGGTGCCTGAAGCGGCACGTGCACGCTGTAGAAGGAAAGATAAAGCAGAAAAGGATCCGTTCCCCGGGCCACCTCCTTGAGAAAGGTGACCGATTCCTCAGCGAGGCGTGAGGTGAGGTACTCTCCTTCAGGTCCGGGCTCGAGATTCTCCACGTTTTTGTAAGGCGAAAAGTAGCTCCGGGGGAATCCATTCTCGCCCCCGCCGCGATTGATGTCGAATCCCTGATCGGTCGGGCTCGCCCCGGCTCCGCCGAGATGCCATTTCCCGGCAAAAAAAGTCCGGTAGCCACTCTCCTTGAGGGCCTCGGGGAGGGTCAATTCCTCGGGTGCCATTTGTGTGTCGAAATCAGCGGCATCGAATTTGCCGTTCCTTCGCCCCGGAAAAAAATTGGTCGTGCCGGACCGGGCCGGATACTTCCCGGTGAGGATGCTCGCACGGGTGGGTGAGCAAACGGGCGAGGCGGCATAAAAATCGGTGAAGACCATGCCGCTTTTTGCAAGACTGTCGAGATGAGGGGTCTCGTAAAAAGTCTCTGGATTGTTAAACCCGACATCCATGTAGCCGAGATCATCGGCGAGGATGAAAATGAAATTCAGTTTTTCACTGGCGTTTGCGGAAGGCGCTGCGGTAGAAACGGCGAACCCGAAAAGCGCGAGGAGACCGGTAACAAAGGGAGAGCCGATTTTCATAAAGGTCCCGAAGAGTAAGCGCTGCCTTCGTGTGCCGCAATGGCGGCAACGGGCCAGCAAATCGCATTTTTGGTGTAAAATCTGTTTGGCACCAGCCGACACGGGACCACATTCAAGGATGATCGCATGCCCCCGTTGTCTCCTCGCCGCTATTCTGCTATTCTGCACTGTCGGCTTTTCGCAGGATTCAAAAGAAGCCGCCCCGGCGGTTGGCTCACTCGGAGATCTCTTCAACAAAGTGAAGGACATCAAAGTCCCCGAATCCGTGACAGGGCTTCCAAAGCAGATCACCGAGCTGAAAGAATCCTACCTCGAAACCACCAAGGCGGTCGAGTCGCTGAAGATCGACGTGGACACCCTTCGCAACGAAGTCTACGCGCTGCGCAAAGAGAACGAGGAGCTTCGGGCGGCTGTTGGAGTCAAGGTCAAGGAAACGGGGATCAAGGAACTTCTCAAGCCTCAGGAGATCACTGCCACGGATCTGGTCCGGAGCTATCAGAAGGATCCCGACACTGCCGATTCCAAATATCGGGATCAATATCTCAAGGTGGTCGGCACGATCTCGGCATTCGAAGCCGGGAGCCAGACGATCATTCTCTCCCTTCGCGCCGACGGAATGGAGCCTCAGGTTGTATGCAATTTGCAGACTGGTGCCGATTTCTTTGTTGATGTAGTCCCGACCCAGGGCCGACTCATCAGTCGGAATGACCGCCGCACGCTGCTGACCGTCGGGCAGCCGGTTTCGATTTTGGGAACCTGCAAGGGTCTCTCGCTCAACGTGGGGATGGCGAACTGCACCATCGAAGGGCTCACCGAGAAGAGGAAGGTCGAACCGGTAAAACCTTAAGGATTGAAGTGCACCCCATTCACTAATAGACTCATCGCCATGCCACGAAAGGTTCGCCTCACTCGAATGATCGGTAGAATGGGCGATGTTGCCCACGATCTGAATAATCTCCACTTCACAGGATTTCGCTCGATCCAGGGATGGCAGCCCGACATCACCGCCTATCGATACGATGACCGTATTGAAATCTGGGTCGATCTCGCCGGGGTCGAAAAATCCGATATCAGTGTCGATGTCCTTCCCGATCGCGTCCGCATTTCGGGAGAACGCAAGCCCCCGCTGCCGACACGTGACACCTCAAGCCAGTGCCGGCAGGTACTGACAATGGAAATCGAATGCGGGAGGTTCGGTCGTGAAATCGAGCTTCCTGTCGAAATCAATCGTGACGAAGTCTACGCCAAACAGGAAAACGGTCTTCTCTGGATCATTCTTCCCTTCGCCGCGAAATAGCGTAACCCGGGCGATCCTCCCGGCCTCTTTACCCCTCTCCCCTTTTTGACCTTTCCGCTCATGGAAGACCTTGAACGACTTTTGAACGAATCCTCCGGCGAGATCATTGAGATCTCAACGAGCCGCCCCAATGCGGCGAAGCCGGAATGGCGGGCCGATGTGCCGGATGTCATCCCCGTGATGCCGCTGCGGGGTGTCGTCCTTTTTCCAGGCACCGTTGCTCCGCTCACCGTCGAGCGCGCTGCAAGCAGGCAGTTGCTCGAAGAGCTCCTGCCGAACAGTCGACTCCTCGGTCTCGCCACTCAGAAGGACGCTGAACTCGATGCACCCGGAGCGGAGGATCTCTACGAAGTCGGCGTCCTCGGAAACATCCTGCGAATGGTCCGACAAAGCGATGAGCAAACACTCGTGCTGATCCAAATCGTCGAGCGGGTCCGTTTCAAAAAGTATGTCTCGACCAAGCCTTATCTTAAGGCTCGCTTTGATATCCTCGAGAACAAATTCCCACGCAAAGGCGACGTTTGGGAAGCGACGCTGAGAAACCTAAGGGAGTCGGCCGAGACATTTATCAATCTGATTCCGAACATTCCGGACGAAGCGCAGCAGGCCCTCGCGGCGATCGACTCGCCTTCCATTCTTACCGATTTCCTCGCCACTAATCTCAGTCTCGACCTCGTTCAGAAGCAGCGCCTTCTCGAGGAGGTCGACGTTCGGAAAAGAGCCGAGAAAGTGCAGCAAACCCTCAACAACCAACTTCACATCGCGGAACTCCAGCAGAAACTGCGCGCCGAAGTAGAGGACGAGTTTTCCGATGCGCAGCGGCGGGCTTATCTCCGCGAACAATTGCGGGCAATCCAACGCGAGTTGGGCGAAGGCGACGGGACCGAAGAACAGGCCGACGATCTCCGTGCGCGCCTCGAAGCGGCGGGGCTTCCCGAAGATGTCAAGAAGCAGGCCATGCGGGAGCTCAAGCGGCTCGATCTCATTCCTCCGGCGAGCCCGGAGCATTCCGTCATCGTGAGCTATCTCGAAACCATTGCGGAGCTCCCCTGGAACAAACTCAGCGAAGACCACAACGATCTGACCCTGGCGAGCGAGATACTCGATCGGGATCACTTCGGATTGGAAAAAGTAAAACGGCGCCTTATTGAATACCTCGCCGTACGAAAACTCAATCCTCACGGTCGCGGCCCTATCCTGTGTCTGCTCGGGCCTCCCGGAGTGGGAAAAACCAGTCTCGGGCGCTCCATCGCCGAAGCCCTCGGACGGGAGTTCGCCCGCATCAGCGTCGGTGGCCTGCGCGACGAATCCGAAATCCGCGGCCACCGTCGCACCTACATCGGTTCGATGCCGGGACGCCTCATTCAGGAGATCCGTCGCGTCGGAACAAGGAATCCGGTCATTATGCTCGACGAAGTCGATAAGATCGGAGCCGATTTTCGCGGTGACCCGGCCAGCGCCCTGCTCGAAGTGCTCGATCCGCGGCAGAACGACACCTTCGTTGATCGCTACCTTGACGTTCCCTTCGATCTCAGTCAGGTCATTTTCATCGCCACTGCGAACACGATTCATCCGGTGCCGGCTCCCTTGCAGGATCGCATGGAGGTGATCGACATCCCCGGATACACCTCTGAGGAAAAACTTCAGATCGGAAAACGATACCTCGTGAAGCGGCAGTTGAAGGAAAACGGCATCAAAGCCCGTCAGGCCCGCTGGACCACCGATGCCCTCCTGAAAGTCATCGACGACTACACCCGTGAAGCAGGGGTGCGCAATCTCGAGCGGGAAATCGGCAGTGTCTGTCGCGCTATCGCCGCCCGCGTCGCCATTGATGACAAAGTGACGGTCGCCGTGACGCCGGATTTTGTCGAAGAGATCCTCGGACCGCCCCGATTCGCCCGTGAATCCAAGATGTTCGCCAGCCGGCCCGGCGTCGTCAATGGTCTTGCCTACACGCCCGTCGGAGGTGAGGTCCTTAACATCGAAGCAATCCGCTACGCTGGCAAAGGGGGCATCAAGCTGACCGGTCAGATCGGGGACGTCATGAAGGAGTCGATGGAGGCCGCCTGGAGTCTCGTGCGCTCGAAAGCCGACGAACTAGGCATTAACTCCGGGGATTTCGGAAAATACGACGTCCATGTCCACGTTCCGGCCGGTGCCATTCCCAAAGACGGTCCTTCTGCCGGATGTGCCATGTACACCGCACTCGCCTCACTCTTTACCGATCGTCGCGTCAACAAAGACATCGCAATGACTGGAGAAATCAACCTGCGCGGAGCCGTGCTCCCTATCGGCGGACTTAAAGAAAAAGCCCTCGGGGCCGTGCAGGCGGGCATCAAAACCATCCTTGTTCCGAAGTTGAATTTGAAGGATGTCCCTGACATTCCCGAATCCGCACGGAAGAAGCTGAAAATCCTCCCGATGGAGAGCGTCGATGAGGTTCTCGCGGCAGTCTTGCTGAAGGGGTGACCGACCACCGGGGAATCCACTCTTTACCTCGATCACTATCACGGAATCGTTTCTATCGGGTTGGAGAATGGACTGGTGAAACGGCAATTCCCTGTGAATTGTTTTGACACCGGGGCTCATTCAAAAGTAGCCTTTCGCCATCGAGACGGATGTGTTTCGACAGTTCTTCTATCACGATGAAAACGTATCCATCAATATTTGTGTTAAATCTCGCTGTCGCCCTCCTTACGCTGAATTATCTCCCTGCACAGGACGACAGCTACGAAAGCGTCCGATTCGTTAACGAAAGTCACGAACCGGTTACGATCAAGGTATGGAACCCGAGAATCGAACGGGATCAATATCTCTGGAAAATCGAGGCCGGCAAGACTCTCGATTTCGTTGACGGAAAAGGGAAAAAGCTCCGCATCGGCGTTTATTCCTCAATGATCAAAGTCAACGACACGACCGAAAAATCTATCGTCGGCATATCGGCAAAACAGGAAGACGGGACCCGTGTTATTACCTGGACCGGAAAAGATTTTAAAGGGATCGCGAAGCCGTCAGAGTAATGCCGCGACTCTGCTGGATCTATGCTGTGACGGTCTCCGCCCGGGTTCTGTCTCGAAACAGGGCAGGTGAATCCGACGCCGGGTTGGTTCGGCAAAGCCGGTATCAAAAATCGTCGACAGTGATACAGATTAGGCGGGCTGCCCTGAAAATCGACCTGCTCTGGCAGAGCTCGCCATGAGGCGTTCCGCGACTCCAAATGGTCCGCCGTTTTGTAATCGTCATTGGTCCATCGTTCGTCCATTCTTCCAGCCATGACCCGCTTCACCATCCTCCTTCTCATTATCGCTGCCGTCGCGGTGATCGTTCTCATCGTGATCTACAACAGCCTCGTCTACAAGCGCAACCGGGTCCGCAATGCTTTCAGCAGCATCGATGTCAATTTGCGGAAGCGCTTCGATCTCATTCCCTCCCTTGTCGAGACGGTGAAGGGCTTTGCGAAGCACGAGGAGGAAACTTTCACCCGCCTCATCGAAGCGCGCCGTCAGATTGACAGCGGGGAGTTGAATGAGACCCAGCGACTCCGCGTCGAAGAACAGATCGGCCCGCGCGTGCAACGACTCCTCGCCATCGCCGAGGCCTATCCGGAGCTAAAATCGAGCGCTCACTTTCTCAACCTCCAGCGAAACCTGACAGAGATCGAGGAGCAGATTTCCGCCGCCCGCCGCGCCTATAATGCGGCGGTATTTGAAATCAACAATGCCGTCGAAAGCTTTCCTTCGATCCTCATCGCCGGTGCCTTCGGCTTTAAACGTCACGACTTTTTCGAGGCGGCGGACCCGGTTCGGGAGTCCGTCGATGTGCGTCTGTGATGTCCGGAACGGCGGAGTTTCAGCCTGAGGCAACGAATGAAAGAGATTGACCAGATTCTGCACGAGCTGTCACCCGAACTCGAACGGCTCGAGCCGCAGCGGCTCCTCTATTTGAAAAAATCGAGGATCTATCTCGCGGTTCTTTTTGTTCCCCTCATCACCCTTATCCTCATCGCACTTCTCTCGGCGAACCAGGCTCCCTTCTTCATCGGAGCGGCAGTCTGGTTCATCATCGGGATCGTTCTCTATCAGTATCGGGCCGGTGCTTTCGGCACGCGTTACAAGTATGCCTACAAATCGTCAGTAATCCCCCGGCTCCTTTCATTGATCGACCCCGGTCTCTCCTACGACGCCACCGGCGGGATCTCTTCGAGCACTTTTGTTGGCACGGAGCTTTTTTCGACCACTCCGGACCGCTACAGGACCGAAGATCTCATTCACGGAATATACGAGAAAACCTTCCTGCAACTGGCCGAGATCGACGCTGAGGAGAAACATACCACCACGGACAGCAAGGGGAACACGCGCACTTCCTATGTGACGATTTTTAAAGGCCTTCTTCTCATCGCGGATTTCAACAAGCACTTTCAGGGGCGCACCTTTGTTTTTCCCGACAAGGCCGAAAGTATTCTTGGAAACTTCGGGCGGCTCTTTCAAAAACTCGGCGGCAGATCAGAGACGGATTTAATCCGGCTGGAGGATCCGGATTTCGAGAACGCCTTTGCCGTCTACTCCACAGATGAAATTGAAGCACGTTACATTCTCAGCACCTCCATGATGCAGCGTCTGCTGCAGATGCGGGAACGCTTCGGGAAAAGTGTCCGTATCGGATTCAAAGAATCGAGTATAGTCCTTGCGGTTCCACACAATAAGGAGTTCCTCGAGCCTTCGACGAAAGTATCAGCACGGGAAACCAGTCAAATCAGCGAAATGCTGTTCGAGATGAGCTATTTTCTCGACCTGATCAAAGAGCTGGACCTGAATACCCGGATCTGGACGAAGCAGTGAATATTCATGGATGCCTTTACACGGAGGGTGATCTCTCTAAGGTGCACCGATGCCTGCCAAACTCAGATGGGTGGTGAACCCGCCGCCTGACCCCGAACTCGTTCGCGAATACGCGAGCACCTTCGGCCTTGCCCCGGTGGTAGTCTCGCTCGCGCTTCAGCGGGGTTATGGGAATCAGGAGCAACTCGAGCAGTTTTTCCACCCGAGGCTCAAGGATCTGGGTGACCCGTTCTCTCTCCCCGGCGTCGCCGCAGCGGTGCAGCGCATTCTTGAAGCGGTCGACGGCAACCAGTCCGTCGTTCTCTATGGCGACTACGATGTGGACGGCGTCAGCTCGATCACCCTGCTTATTGCCATCCTGTCGGCCTTGGGACTGGAACCGCGTCCTTTTCTTCCGACACGTCTCGAAGAGGGTTATGGCCTCAGTGTCAAAGGCATCGCGAACAGCTTCGATGGTGATCCGCCAGACCTCCTCATCGCTGCGGATTGCGGGACAAATTCCCGTGAGGAGGCCCGGCTCCTCCGGGAAATGGGGATAGACCTCATCATTCTCGACCACCATGAGCCCGCTGCCGACGGGGTCGCAGAATGTGTCGCACTCGTCAATCCCAAGCTCGGCAGGGATTTTCACTATCTCTGCACAGCGGGCGTAGTGTTCAAAATCGCCCACGCGCTCATGAAAACACGTCCTTTAACCGACTTTGACCTCAAGAACTACCTCGATATCGTCGCGCTCGGAACCATTGCCGATATAGTACCGCTTGAGGGAGAAAACCGGCTTTTTGCGCGCCGCGGATTGGCTCAGCTGGACCGCACGATTCATCCCGGTCTTGCCGCACTTAAGGCAGTGGCCGGGGTTACTTCCCCGGCAAGGACGCACGATGTCGGCTTCAAGCTCGGCCCGCGCCTCAATGCTTCGGGCCGACTCGACACCGCTGTTGCCTCTCTGGATTTGCTGCTTTGTCAGGATCCGGCGCGGGCCCGAGTCCTTGCTGAAGCGCTCGATCAGCAAAATCGCGACCGGCAGGAGCTGGAACTCGCGACCCGTGAGGAAGCCGAACGTATCATCCATCAACTCACCCCGGGGCAGCGCAGCCACGCCATCGTCGTCGGAGCGAGAGGATGGCATCCCGGCGTCGTCGGGATCGTCGCTTCGCGAATTTCCAAGCAGTACCATCGTCCCACTTTTATCGTCGGGATTGATGAAAACGGTCTCGGCAAAGGAAGTGGCCGCAGTATCCCGGGGATCTCGCTGGTTCAGGCGCTGGAGTCTTGTCGCGACCTGATCGAGTCGGGCGGCGGGCATGAGATGGCCGCAGGCGTGAGCGTGAAAGAGGAGAATCTCGATGCCTTTCGTGAAGCTCTGATCCGAAGTGTCATTGAACAGGCTGAACACGATACCCTCGTGCCCAAGCTCCCCATCGATGCGGAAATCAGCCTCGCCGAGTTGAGTCTCGATCTTCTCGATAGCTATGAACTGCTGCGTCCTTTCGGTCAAGGAAATCCGCAGCCCCTTTTCATGGCTACGGGCGTCCGAAGCGTCGGCGATCCCAGGGTCATCAAAGAGCGGCACCTCAAATTCCGCTTCGAACAGAACGGGGTCGAGCAGGAGGGCATTTTCTTCAACGCCGCCGAACTGGAACTTCCGAAGCCTCCATGGGACATCGCTTTCACGATTGATAAAAACGAGTTCCGGGGACGAACCCAGGTCAATATGGTCCTTCAGGCTTTAAGGAAATCGGGTTAGGAGTCCAGGGCAAAAAAGTTAATCGCCGCACCATTCCTCTCCAGAGCCCCCCCTTCAATTGACTATTTGCGGCTCTGACACCCCCCAACTGTAGAAATAGTTGAATAAAATCGAAATCAGCTGTTTGTGACTTGATTATCGAATTTTATTTATTATATTTATCAATAATATGAAAAAGTTAGCCCTATTTGCAAGTGCCGGTGCAATGTCGTTCGGCGTGAACACTCTGAACGTGAACGCAGGAGACTGGGGGAAAGCTCCCGTGGACAAAACCCCGATCGTGGAATGCGTCGATGTCGGTGGCGAGGTCAGCGTCGGCTATGAGACCGATTACGTCTTCTACGGGGTTCGATTCGCTGGCGACAGCGTTTGGACCGATGTGAATTACACTTTCGACGGCCTCGCCATTCCGATCACGATCGGTGCCTGGTATCTGAACGGGATCAACGACGGCAACGATATTAATCAGGGTAACGGAGCCGGTTACGACGAACTTGATCTCTATGTGAGTCTTGCTCTCGGCACCTTTGCCGGCTTCGAGGCAACGGCAGGATACACTCATTTTGCTTTCCCTGAATTCCGTGGCGACGTCGCCAACACGGGCGGTTACGGCGAAGCCAATTTCAACCTTTCCCGAAGCCTCGGTTTTGTTGATCTGACTCTCGGCACGGTCTACGCCCTCGGCGGTGGCGGAACAGCGAGCGGCTGGTACCACGAGTTTGGTCTGGAGAAGACCTTCGGTCTCACAGACAGCATCGGCTTTGTCCTGGGTGCCGGGGTCGGTTACACTGACGGGTATTTTACTGCCTATGGTCCCACGAGGGACAGCGGCTGGAACCACTATTACCTCACGGCCTCTCTTCCCATCCAACTGAACTGTCGCACGACGCTGACTCCCTATATCGGCTACAACGGCGCTCCTGATACCTGGGTTGCCGACGGCATCGACGGAGGAGTGGGCGTTCCTCAATCAGACATTCTTCACGGCGGGGTTTCGCTTAAAGTTACCTTTTAGAGCTTTCGAAGAAACAAGACCTCCCTCCAACCCCGGTTTTCGAGCAAATCGCCTTCCCGAAAGGGAGGGTGATTTTTTTTGGCACATGGACAATGCCAAGACGAATCTCTCCGGGGACCGCCCTCCGTTCCTTTCATAAGAGAGACCCGCTTGCCGCGTTGACGGGCCCCTACCCTGAGTTACAGTCAGCGCGTCATGCTTGATATACGACAACTCCGAGAAGATCCCGAAGGGATAAAAGCCCGTCTCAAAGCCCGCGGGGGTGAAGCGTGGAAACTCATCGATGAGATCCTTTCCTGCGACGAAAAACGCCGGGCCGGAGAAACGGAAAAGCAGATTCTCCAAAGCGACCGAAACCGCATTTCAAAGGAAATTGGTGCCCTGAGAAAAGAGGGAAAGGATGCCTCGTCGATTGAAAGTCAGGTGCGCGAGATCGGCGAAAGGATTAAAACCATTGGCGAAGAAGCCGACGCAGCCGAAGCAGGCCAGACCAGCCTGCTCCTTCAGGTCCCGAATCTCCCGCATCCCGGCTGCCCGGTAGGGAGCGACGAAACTGCCAATCCGGTCGTCCGTGAATGGGGCGCGAAACCAGCATTCGCTTTTGAAGCAAAAGATCATGTCGAAATCGGAAGTCGGCTCGGCCTCTTTGATTTTGAACTGGGCTCACGCGTCAGCAGCGGCGGATTTGTAACTTTCACCGGGGCCGGGGCCAGGCTCGAACGGGCCCTGATTCAGTTTCTCCTCGATCTTCATACCGAGAACCATGGCTACAGCGAGGTCTCCCCACCTTACATCATCAACCGGGACTGCATGTTTGGCACCGGGCAGCTTCCCAAGTTCGAGGACGACATGTACGGACTCGAAAACGGGGCCTTCTTTCTCGCACCCACCGCCGAAGTACCGGTGACGAATCTTTACCGTGACCAGTTGCTCAAAGAAACCGATCTGCCGATCAAGGTCACTGCCTACACGCCCTGCTTCAGACGGGAAGCGGGGTCCGCCGGTCGCGAAAGCCGGGGCCTCATTCGCATGCACCAGTTCGACAAAGTCGAATTGGTCAACATCGTGCATCCCGACGAGTCTTTTGCCCAACTTGAGAAACTGACCGCCGAGGCGGAAGCCGTATTACAGCGACTCGGCCTTCACTATCGCACGATTGAACTTTGCACAGGCGATGTCGGCTTCAGTTCGTCGAAAACCTACGACATCGAAGTTTGGGCCCCCGGTCACGGCGCCTATCTCGAAGTGTCAAGTTGCTCGAATTTTGTGGACTATCAGGCCCGCCGGATGAGGCTTCGTTTCAAAGACGCCGGGGGAAACAACCGCTTCTGCCATACCCTGAACGGTTCCGGCACCGCCCTTCCCCGCCTCTATGTTGCTCTACTTGAGACTTACCAACAGGCAGACGGCACCGTCAAAGTGCCCGAGGCGCTCGTGCCCTATATGAAACGGGACCACATCGGCTGAGTCCACCATTCTCAGCAATCAAAGTGGCTGTCAAAAGGGGGCGATCACAAGGATGATGACCCCACGGCCTTCCCCCACAACTCCGCAAAGGCCCCGCCCTTCTCAATCAATTCCTCCGGCTCCCCTTGCTCTAAGACCATCCCGTCTCCCATCACTACGACCCGGTCCGCGTGCCGGAGGGTACTCAGGCGGTGCGCCAGGACAAAACTGGTCCGTCCGGCCATGAGGAGGCGCATCGCCTTCTGAGTCCGCGCCTCGGTGAGGGGATCGATCGCGCTGGTCGCTTCGTCGAGAATCAAAATCCGGGGATCGGCGATCAGGGCCCGGGCGAAGCAAATCAATTGCCGTTGGCCCAGGGACAAGCTTGATCCCCGTTCACCCACTTCGGCGTCGAGGTTGGTCGGGATGGCCTCGATAGTATCGAGGCAGTCGAGCCTGGCGAGGGCCTCGCGCACCTCCTCGCGACTGGCACCGGGTTTCACGACGCGGATATTTTCGAGAATGCTGCCGGCGAAGAGGTGATTCTGCTGCGGCACGATGCCCAGGTGTTGATGGAGCCATGGGCTCGAGAGGTCGCGGGTGTCAATGCCGTCGATGAGAATGCTGCCGGACTCGGGCAGGTAAAACTTCGCGATCAATCCCGCGACAGTGCTCTTGCCACTGCCTGTCGCGCCGACGATGGCGACACACTGTCCGGCGGCGGCGGTGAAACTGACGCCGCGCAGGACAGGGCGGTCGGACTGGTAGGAAAAGCGTACGTCCCGGAGCTCGACTCGACCGTCGAGGTGTTCGGGCTCGATCGCGTCTGGCT
>JAGNMT010000430.1 GCA_017991025.1 Verrucomicrobiales bacterium | reverse complement strand
AGCGCGGACTTCAAACTGGAACCGGTTTTCCCCTGGATCACACCGGCCCGCCAGCACCTTGAGAACGGTGAATCCGCCGCACTTGAAGAACTCCTCATGGAGATCGTTTGGAACAATCTCGGAAACGTCCCCATCGGACGGGATTTCGCCTTGGATGCCGTCATCGCTTTCGTCTTTAAATGGGACATCATCGAGCGCCGGCTCGCCTATTCCGGCCCCGCTGCCCGCAACCGCTTCTCCGACCTGGGCACCCGTATCCTCGCCACCTCCCCGACCCTATGAACCCGCCATCCAATGCCAGAGGGATCCGCATGGGACGGGTCATCGCCGCTCGCGAGAGCCTCGTCACCATCTCCTCAGACGGGGCCCCCATCACGAAAAATGAGGTCGGCTATGTCCTCGTCGGCGACCAAAGGCTCAAAGCTGAGGTCCTTCGCATCCGGGGTCATACCGCTGACATGCAGGTTTTCGAGGATACCTCCGGTTGCCGCGTCGGCGACAAGGTCGAGCTCACCGGGGAGTTGCTCTCCGTCGAACTCGGACCGGGCATTCTCGGCAGCGTCTTCGATGGGCTCCAAAACCCTCTCCACGGCCTCGCCGAACAAAATGGTTTCTTCCTTCCCCGGGGTGTCTACCTCGACCCCCTCGACCGCAGAAAAAAATGGCGCTTCAACGCCACCGCTTCCATCGGAGATCTCGTTTCCGCAGGCATGCCGCTCGGTAATGTTTCCGAAGGGAAGCAGTGCCACAAAATCATGGTTCCCTTCAACGAGCCCGAGGATCTCGAAGTCTCCTGGATCCGCGAGGGCAATTACACCGTGGACGAACCCGTCGCCCGCCTGCGCCGCTCCGGTGGTGAGGAAATCGAGGTCACCCTCATCCAGCGCTGGCCCGTCCGCATCCCCATCCCGGCACGCATGTTCGCACGCAATCAGGCGGAACGCCTCTTCCCCTATGAGCCGATGACCACCACCACCAGGATCATCGATACCTTTTTCCCCATCGCACGGGGCGGGACCGGCTGCATCCCGGGTCCTTTCGGAGCCGGCAAAACCGTCCTCCAAAGCCTCATCTCCCGCTTCTCCACCGTCGATGTCGTCGTCATCGTCGCCTGCGGGGAACGCGCCGGAGAAGTCGTCGAATCCCTCACCGAATTGCCCAAAACCAAAGACCCCAAGACCGGCGGTTCCCTCATGGACCGCACCGTCATCATCTGCAATACCTCCTCCATGCCCGTCGCCGCCCGCGAGTCTTCGATCTATACCGGCGTCACCCTCGGCGAATACTACCGTCAAATGGGCCTGCACGTCCTCCTCATCGCAGACTCCACCTCCCGATGGGCCCAGGCCATGCGCGAAACCTCCGGCCGCATGGAAGAAATCCCGGGCGAAGACGCTTTCCCCGCCTACCTCGATTCCTCTATCAAAACCCTCTACGAACGGGCCGGTGCCATCTCCTGTCCCGACGGCTCCGAAGGTAGTCTCACCATGATCGGCACCGTCTCCCCACCCGGAGGCAACTTCGAGGAACCCGTCACTCGCGCCACCCTCGCCACCGTAAAAGCCTTCCTTGGTCTTTCCTATGACCGCGCCTACCGCAGGTTCTACCCCGCCATCGACCCCCTCATCTCCTGGTCCCGCTACCTAGACCAGCTGCAGGAGTGGTTCCACGAAAATCTCAGGCACGGCTGGACCGCAGATGTAAAACGCATGCTCCAACTCCTCCACGATGGAGATGCCGTCTATCAGATGATGCAGGTCACAGGGGAGGAAGGCGTCTCCCTCGAAGACTACATCCTCTGGCAAAAATCCACCCTTCTCGACCGTGTTTTTCTTCAGCAGGATGCCTTTGACCCCGTCGATATGGCAGTTCCCCGGGAACGCCAACTGGTCGCCATCGACCTCCTCAAGGCCGTTATCGACCGCCAATTCGATTTTCCGGACAAAGAGGACGTCCGCATTTTCTTTACCCACATCACCGGCCTCTTCCGCAACTGGAACTACGCCTCAGCGGAATCCCCCGATTTCCTCCGCCTCCCTGAGGAAATCCAGTCCGCAGTCGATGCCAGGGCCACCCACCGGAATCAGGAGAGTTGAGTCTTATCCCGGCAATTTCCAGGGACAGCAAGTGACCAGAAGACAATTTGTCCCCCGTCGCGAAAAATCCCACTTCGAGCATGCGTTTGTATGAACCCACTCGTTCATGCGCCAGTCTCGAATCGCAGGACTCGGTCTCAGCTACTACCATTGCCTTTGCCTTCCCTTGGTGTTTCTCGATACCGATAAAACAAGAAACCCGGATCCGTTACTCACGGAACCGGGCCTTTGCTTAAAAGCGGTCACGATAAACGCTCACTCGGCAGAGACGGCGATCGCGTCGTCACCCCGCTCACCGGTGCGGATGCGGATGGCGTCTTCGACATTGGAAACAAACACTTTCCCGTCACCGATTTTGTTGGTGGAGGCGGCTTTCACGATCGTGTCGACGATTTTCGCGGCGTCCCCGTCTTCCACTACGATCTCGAGTTTCACCTTGGGAAGGAAGTCCACGGTGTACTCCGATCCCCGGTAGATCTCGGTGTGTCCTTTTTGGCGGCCGAATCCTTTGACTTCGCTAACGGTCATTCCGTGAACACCTGCCTCGGTGAGGGCTTCTTTTACTTCTTCGAGTTTGAAGGGTTTAATAATAGCTTCGATTTTCTTCATGGTTTTTTCGTCGGTTTGTTTGATGAAACTTGGGACTATCACTTAAGCATCTTGCATGCCAACATCGCTAAATCCCTCTCAGAGAGGATTTGAAAGGGGGCTGTACGAGGAAAGAGATGGATTTTTTAATGGGTGTGGTAAGTTTCTTACCACTTGCCGCACCCTTCCTTACCACGCCTGATGTCGAGTTCTCCCTGTGTCCTAGTAGTTGATTCCGACCCCGACACTGCACGCGTGACCACGGAAGCCTTCCGGGACTCGGACACCCGCTTTGTTTCCGTTCCCGATACCGAGTCGGGAAAAAGTGAAATGATGCACCGCAGCTTTGATGTGATCCTTTGCAACCTGTCCGGGGGCGCTTTTAAGGGCTTTGAGTTCCTCAAGGACGTCCATCGATCCCATCCCCGGATCCCCATCATCGGAGTAGCGGCCACTTCAGACACTCGCTCCGCGATCGAAGCGGTAAAAGCGGGGGCCTTTGATTTCCTCTCCAAGCCCCTCGCCCAGGCCGAGGTGAGACGCGCTCTACGGGAGGCTATCGACTGCTCGCGCAAGGGGAGCGAGCCGGTGACGATAGACCCGAAGAACGAATTTGAAGAGGAGACCGATACCCTGGTCGGCAACAGCCGGGCGATGCTGGATGTCTACAAGGCTCTCGGAAGGCTTTCGCCAACTCCGGTCACCGTGCTGATCCGCGGCGAGACCGGCACGGGAAAAGAACTCGTCGCCCGGGCCCTTTTCCAGCACGGGCATCGGGCGCACCGACCTTTCATCACGGTCAACTGCGCGGCCATTCCCGACAATCTTCTGGAGTCGGAACTGTTCGGTCACGAAAAAGGATCGTTCACCGGTGCGATCGCGACCCGTATCGGGAAATTTGAACAGGCAAACAATGCCACGCTCTTTCTCGATGAAATCGGTGACCTCAACCACGCCCTCCAGGCAAAGTTGCTTCGGGTCCTGCAGGAAAAACGCTTTCAACGGGTCGGGGGCTCAAGTGAAATCACCGTCGATACCCGCATCATTGCCGCAACCCATCGTCCGATAGAACGCATGATCGCGGAAGGGGAATTCCGGGAGGATTTATTTTACCGGCTCAATGTCGCCACGATCAAACTCCCGCCACTGAGGGATCGCACCGGTGACATTCCTCTCCTCGTGACCTTTTTCCTGAAACGCTTCAGCCGCGAACTGGGTCTGCCCCTCGTCACGATGTCGCGGGGCGCACTGGCCTGTCTCGAGTCGTCACGTCTCCCCGGCAATGTCCGGCAGCTGCAGAATCTCGTGCGTAAAGCCCTGCTCATG
>JAGNMT010000429.1 GCA_017991025.1 Verrucomicrobiales bacterium | reverse complement strand
TGAGTGCGGGTGAGATGGGGAAGTTGGCGGCGATTCGAACGGCTGTTCCTCTTTCCAATCCAGCGCCATAAAAGAAAGCGCATTACAGAAATTGAACGTCCCTGCCCATATGACGAACTCCGTATGCAAAAGCAGGTCATCAAGTTTATCTCGGGCCCACCCGGGAAATGCGAGCACCTGGACGGGCCGCCGGAGGGCCGCCGGAGTCCTAGCCCCTCACGGAGCCTCCGCACATTCGACGAAATCCAGGTCAATGAACGTCTGCCTCACTCAGTCGTCACCTTAACTGTCACGAATCCCTCGAAAGTCAGAGTCAGGGTACTTTTTGTGAGGAAATACTCATCCTTCTTCTCATTGTAGCCGTGATCCTCGTGAAAGACGGCGCTGACCCGGACGACGATGTTGTCATTCACGGAATAGCCGCCACGGAATCCCTCCTGTAATTGCTGCTGCACGAGGTAGATCGATTCTCCATCACGCTCCCCCTTCCCATCCCGGAACGAACTGGAAAGATTCGGCACGAGCCATTCGATCGCCTTCCATTCTCCCGCCTGAAAACGTCCGCCGGCAGCCTCGGCTCTCTTCGCAATGAGGCCTTCGTATCGCACGCTCAACTCCTCGTTGCTCTCGATCATCCTTTGAACAAAGGCAGGCACCTCCTCGCCGACCTCAAGCGGAGAGGTGCTCGTCTTGGTTTCGGTCAAGCCTTCGACCTCACCCGGGGCATTCTCATCGACCGGGCGGGAGAGCATGACCGTGATTTCTGACACGGTTGGATTCAGCCGCTGCAGGGCGGGCAGACTGGAGAGAAATTCGGTATCGCCTGCGACATTACTGGTATCATCCCCCTCTTTCGTAGCAAAACGGATGGAAGGCCCACCATCGAGTCCTCCACCGTTAAAACTCGACACAAAACCACCGTAGTCCCAATCGAAGCCCAGGATCGTGAAGTCCTTGCCGTTCAGCTCATGCACTTCTTTAAGCGACATTCCCAAAGTGAGACCCGCGTCAGTATGCCAAGAAGTCTGATCCCCGCCAACACGGACAAACTCCGGGCGGGTCTTTTCTTCAGAGGTCCAGATGACCTCGATCTTTTCCGCATCATTGTCAGGGAAAATGATCGTGCCCTCAAATTCGGTGCCCTCGGGTCCGGGCAGCGTGGCATCGATCACGTTTCGCCTGCCATAGATCTCATCGAGATCAGCACGCGAGGTGTCTTTGGTGATCGCGCCAGCCCGTTCGTCCCCAACTAGAGTGCGGTCGGTGGCGTCCTGAGCGTTCAAGCTTAGAAGAGAAAAAGCAAAAGTAAGTAAAACGAACGGGCTGAACTTCATGGAGTCGGGCGAATGAAATGTTCGGGTGAATATCAGCAGATAATTCACTGTTTTCTACGACGACGCAATCCCGTTCTCCGCACGGTGTTGAGTCGCCGCCCCCCAAAGAGAAGCTCAAAAATTTTCCGCAACTCCGGCCCCGACGATAAAGAAGGACCTAACATGCGGAGCAGACTCATATCCTCGCCACGTGATAGCAATGATCACGGCAATCCTGCTCCCCTGAGGATTCGGAAGATAACCAACGACACCGGAGGCCAGAGGGAGCCACTCATTCCACGATTTTTTGAAAATCGACTTGGTCTCCTTTTCAGAATTCAGCAATGACACGTCAAGGTTTCTGATACCTTGATATCCTATATTCGGTTCCTTTCCATACTCGCGGGTCAGCGACACTTCATAGGAATCGCTTCGCAATCGACCCAAGAGCGCGGGAAACGGATGAAGATGAAACTCATCAGGAACAACCTGGTGAGGCTTGATCAACTCCATCACTCGGTTTTCGTTCGCCAACCAGAACCCCTCAATTCCACCCTGATCGACGTGCAAAATCTCCTCATCGAGAACAAGGGTCTCGCTCACCAGATCAATAACTTGCACCTTCCAGGTTCGCTCATCGGATGCCTCGTTCGGCTTGGCGAGCAGAACCGCCAGCCGCTCTCCGTCCTTCGCCCATCCGAGAGGGAAAATCTGCTCGTCCAACCCTTCGATAAGAGCGTTGGCTGGAAAGACCGGCAGTTCAAGAGGAGGGGCCGCAAAGCCTGGCGTCACGGGGTACTGCAGCGCCCAGAGGAGGACCGCAAGGGTGATTCGTGGCAGGCACTTAGTCATTTTTACAGAAAAAAGTATTTTCGACCGGCACAGCCCCATCAGAGCCCGCCATCAAATTTCCACTGTGTTTTGTAATCAGGCATCAACGGCAGATCAAGAAGATTCGCACGGAGCAGTTCCACCGGAACGGGCCCGAGCTTTAGTAACGCATCGTGAAACTGCCTCTCGGTCATCTTTCCACTTCCGACGACCTCCTTGTGAAGCGCCATGAGTTGCAATCCGCCAAGCATATAGCCGCACTGGTAGAGCGGCGAGTAATTTCCCTTGATGAAACGCCGCACCTCGCTGGTCGCGCCGAATTTCTCGTGCCCAACGCGATCGATGAGGAATTTCACCATCTCATCCGGTTTCATCTGCGCGAGATGAAACTTCAGGGTGACAATAATACGCGCACACCGGTGCATCCGCCAGAAGAGAGCACCGACCTTTTCTTCGGGAGTGTCGTGATAGCCAAGGTCCCACAGACGCATCTCCCAGTATAGCGCCCAGCCTTCCACAAAAAATGGCGTGCTGAAAAGGCGCCGGTACGGCTTGTTCCGCGCCGCCATGAAGTTCTGCAAATGATGCCCGGGGATCAGTTCATGCGGTACCACGTTGTGCATGAAGGGGCGGCTGTTACCGCGCATCGACATCAGTTTGTCCGCGTGCTTCATCGTCTCGTTCGCATAGGCAATCAGCATGTCGTGCCCACTGTATGCCGCGTAGGGATTCTGTTTCTGCTCGTCGGTTGATAGCATTCGCGTGCCCCACCACTCCTCGCAATCCGGCGGGATCGTCACGAGCTGATGCGATTTCACAAAATCAATCGCGATGAGGCCCTCTTCCCGCACCATCGCCTCCTGCCCGCCCGGCTTTACATGACTCGTCTTGGCACGCTCCAGCGCCTTTTTCCAGTCGTCACCCAGTTGCATCTCCTGCGCGGCGATCTTCATCTGCTTCTCGCACCAGGCAAATTCGCGCTCGGCCAGGGTGATAAGTTCCTGCGGTTGGTAGGGAATAAATTCGTGACTGAGCTGCCGCTTCAATGCCTCCTCGCCTATGGTTTTGCCGAGCAGCGGGTCCTCGTCCTTGCCTTTGATGCCCGCCAGTTCCTCGCGCAAAAACTTGCCGTAGCTCTCAAGAGCCTTGTTGGTCTCGTCGTAAGGCTGACGTACCCACCACCCGAACTCAGGCGTAAATCCATTGTAGTTTTCAAACCACCCCTTTAGAGAATTCGACAGGGCACTCACTGCCTCAGCGCTGCGTAAAGCCTGATACGGGGTCGGCAACTTCACTTCTTTCGCATCGCTCTTTGCCACGTCTCCGGAAGCCGCTGGGTTCGCAACCGCTGTAGGCAGCATAGGCGGAGATATCGCTGCCTTTGGTCCTTGCGCCGCCGGTGCCGCCACTGCCGACTGCGATGGCGCAGCCTTACCCGCCAGCTTTGCCGACTCGGTCGCGGCTTTCAATAGCTCCTGCAGTTTCGTGATCTTTTCCGCCAGGGGAGCCACCATACCGCCTGCGTTCTCTGGCACGACAGGTTCCCCTCTCACGCGGGAATCCGCCAGCTGATCTATCGTGTCGCGGACCGGCAGCCACGGCGACAGTTCCTGACGCTCGGTTTGCCGATTTGAGAGACCGATGAGCGAGAAGTCCAATTTATTTCGGAGGAGAACATATTCGACGCGCTGGTCGGTTGGCAGCTTCTCAAAGTCCACCGCTTTCAGCCGTCCCTGCCAGTCACGTAGCAGTTCCATCTCGCGTGCGAGTTCGGCATCCGAGTCACCCGAGACCGACCAATGCCGCGAGAGCAGATCCGAGTCAGCCTGATAGGCCTCGATGAGATCACGCATCGTCTCCGCGCGGGCGGC
>JAGNMT010000428.1 GCA_017991025.1 Verrucomicrobiales bacterium | reverse complement strand
TCGCCCATCAGGGTGCTAAAGGCGAGGGAAAAGAAACAAGCGAGGGGGAAACGCAATGACAACATGAACTGATTTATTTAATCTCCCTTAAGCTTCCCTATATTTGTGATTGTTCAAATCCTCAACGGAACGAATTAGGAACAGAATCGCCCCCCTTCAGAATCCAAATTACCATTTTGAGGTCAATCACCGTACAACTTCACGGCGAAGTGCTGCGTAAGTCACATTCCTGGACGAAAGGATGATGCTTGCCCGGCAGTGATCGGAAGCTGAATTTTTTCCCGGCAATACGGATGAAATTCTTTGTAGGCTGAGCCGAAAGGTGCAGAATCAGAGAGGCCAGAGCCGTCATTTCCGATGCAGATTCAATTGAAACTCCTTTCCGCAAGCATTCGGCAACTTCGGACTCATTGGGCACTCGTTCTCCTGCTGTTCCCTGCCACCATCTCCCTGGCTCAAGATTCGGTGAAATTTGCCACCGCCGATGGCAAACCCGAAGCCTTTCACTTCCTCGAACCGGGCTTCACCGTCCGTGAGCTGCAAGTTCGCCTCAATGCAATTAATAACCTCGTCTACGCACCGGACGGCCGACTTTTCGCCGTGGGATATGACGGACGAATCCACATTTTACGGGACACGAATGGAGACGGTCTCGAGGACAAGGCAACCCTCTTCTGGAAAGGCAAAGGCGATTACAGCATGCCGCTCGGGCTCGTGCTGCGCGACGATGCCGTCTACATCACCCTGCGGCGACGAATCGAGCGCCTGCGCGATACGAATGGGGATGACAAAGCCGATGAAATGAAGATCGTCGCAACGGGCTGGCACGAAGCCATCACCGAGACCGACACGACCTTCAAGCACCGGCGCGTCGATGATGCCATTGGCCTCGCGATGGACAAGGATGGCGTTCTCTACACGTCGCTCGGAACGCCAAACTACGAAAACAGTTGGCAACTCAACGAAAAAGGTGTTCCCCAATACAGTCGGGAACAGTTTCGCGGATCGGTCTTGCGGATCGGTGCCGACGGTGTGCCAGAACGCATCGCCAGCGGGGTCCGCTTCGCGGTCTCGATGCAGTTCAACCGCCATGGTGACCTCTTTGCCACCGATCAGGAGGGCTACACCTGGGGACCGGGTAACCCCTTCGACAAACTCATCCAGATTCTTCCAGGCAGGCACTATGCCTTTCCTCCGCGTCACGAAAAATTCCTGCCCGATGTGATCGATGAACCAGGGGTGGTTGATGTCACTCCGATGCACCAATCGATGTGCGGCTTTTTCTTCAACGAAGAACGTTCCGGCTTCCAGCGATTCGGTCCGGCCCACTGGGAGGGCGACGCGATCGTCACCGGCATGTCGCGTGGCAAACTCTGGCGATTGCCTTTGGCAAAAACCCGCGATGGTTACGCCGGCCGAGCCGTCCTCATCGGATCCGTGAACCTCCTGCCCATCGACACCTGTCTTTCTCCAGCGGGTGACATCGTTGTCGCCTGTCACAGTGGCAATCCGGACTGGGGACTCGGGCCACTTGCGGAAGGTCGTCTCTACAAAATCAGCAATACCTCGCCCAAAGAACCGAGACTCAGCATCGTCTGGCCGGAGACTCTCACCCGGGTGATCGCCGCCTTCAACGAACCGCTGCCGGTTGACGCCAAATGGGAAGCGGAAATCATCGGCGGCCGCTACCTTCGAGCAGGCGACGAGATGGAGGCGTATCGCCCCGGATACAAAATCATCTCTGACGAGCAAAAGGTAGCGCCCACGCATCAGGTCATCGTCAACAGCGCCGAGTTGTCATCCGATCGCCGCGATTTAATCCTCTCCACCGCCCCGCATCCCTGGCAGTGCAACTACACCCTCAAGCTCCACTGGACCAGCGCCAGGACAGGCGGTGAGGGAACCGTTTACGCCGATTATTCCTTCCGTGGAGTGCGCGCAGAATGGACGCCAAAAGACGCGAAGAAAGCAGTCTGGACCGGATGGCTGCCACACCCGAATCTTGACGTGGCCGCCTCGTTCACCCTCGGCTCGGCGAGGCACGAAGCGTTCTTCAAACAGATCGAGAAACCCGGCACGCTGCATATCGGAGGCCAACTCATGCCACGCGACCTTGCTCAACGCCAGGAGATTGACGCCATGACCCGGGTCGTGAAGAACGGCAACAGTACGCTGCCTCCAGACCCTGCAGAGCGGACTCTTACCGCGTTGGCTTCGGTGGAAGGATCGTGGACGCTTGGCGACGGAAAATCGGACATCGTGAAGGGCAAGCCCAGCCCGCTGGAGCGCCAAGAGAACGAGGTCAACGTGCCGTTCAGCATCACCCTGACCACAGGCGCAGGAATGTCATTGACCTTCACCACTCACAGCCAATTCGACCCGCACGAGCGACCGCTCGCACCCCCCTTCGTCCTGACGCCTGACGCTCCTGTCTTGGTAGCTCCCGGTGCCCCCGTCACAAGCGAGAAAGGGCCCAAGTTCACTGCCGGTGATGTCGGGAAAGGTGCCGTGATTTTCAAAACTGCCTGCGCCATCTGCCATACGCTCAGGGGAGAAGGTCGAAGTGTTGGACCTGATCTTTCCAATTCGCCGGAGCGTGACATCGCGGCCCTGCGACAGGATATCCTCCACCCCAATGCTGCGCTCAATCCCGACTACCTCGCCTTTGAGATCGACAAAAAAGATGGCAACTCCCTCGTGGGAGTTGTCGCCTCCGACCGGCCCGGACGTTTCCTCATCCAGCAGGCTGCGATAGATCCGGTGGAAGTGCTCTTCGATGACATAAAGGAAATGCGCCAAATGCCCATCAGCCTCATGCCCGAGGGCTTCGAATCGCTCGGCGAAGAAGCGCTGCGCGACCTGCTCACCTATCTCTCATCCCGGGTTTCGGAAAATCCGAAGTAGCATTCTCCGTGGGCGGAGGCAAACAATAAATGTGAGCGAACATCTGGTCCATGTGAGTGAGGTTTTCCGGGGCGAGAGGCGTCCGAAGTCCTAATTTATCAACAAGTTACGTGGATTTCGGTGAAATCAGGCGGTTTTTGAGGCGGTCAGGGCCGAGGCCGACGACTCAGGAGCGGCAAGCGGGAGAAACGGGCTGTGAATCAGACCGGTGCTTCCGAATGCACTCGGCAAGACAGGGTTGGGTTCCCGATCGTACCCTGTTTGATCGGGGGAAATGGTGGTGGTGCGGCGGCGGCGAGAGATTAGGAGATTAGGAGATTAGGAGATTAGGAGATCAGTTACTTGCGAGCCGTGGAAATTCAGAAAATTCTCCCCCCGAAGAGAATGAGGCTTTACGGATTTCCCCCCGGCACCGTAAAATCCTCTCCGAACCACCGCTGACACCGCGCCTGCGTTGCACCGATCCGGCAAAGCCAGTCGGTGAACAGCAGGCGGAGGGATAGCGGTGAGGCGTAGCCGCCTTCGTCCCTGGGGTACCGCCTCAAAACACCGCCTCCGCCCAGTCCAGCGGACTCACCACCCCGAGTCCGTTAGCCCCCGTCGCGACGTGCAGGTAAATCTCCGCCATCGTGAAGTCCTCGTGTCCGAGGACTTCACGATGGCGGAGGCGAAAATTTTCGAACCACTCCAGGACGAGGAGAAAGCCCGTCCGCTCCCGGTCTGTCAGCCCGCGGAACTCCGCGAGATCCTTTCTCCAACACCAACGTGGCTTCTTTTTCACGGTTTCGGTCGTCATGTTGTTCATGAAAAGCAATTCGGTGTCGCAAAGCCAAATAAAAAGTGTTCGGGAGAACAGTTTTTTTAAAGAGGCTTCCTTCGCGGGCGCGATTTCCAGCCCCGGACGCTGAGATATCGGCCATGGCAGCTTGTACCAATTTTCACCCTCCCCACCGCCGTGATATCCGCACGTTCCGCACGTTTTTCGGGAAGATTTCTTGCCAGAACGGGGATTTCCTGACATTTTCGGTGAAAGCCTCTTCTTCGATATGCCGGCGGGAGGTCATACGAATAAATACTGTTGGACGAAATAAATAAATCTAGTTCGATCGTCGCATCA
>JAGNMT010000033.1 GCA_017991025.1 Verrucomicrobiales bacterium | reverse complement strand
CGTCCGCCCGCGCCTGAAGCCGATCCTCTCGATCTCCGAAACCGGCCTGAAGAGTGGTATCGCCTCGTTGCAGAAGAGGGGGGATTGATTCTTCGCCAATGGCAGGTTCCTCCGCCGGATTTCAGGGAGGCATTCGGGTTTCCCTACCGGGTCGCTGGTGCCTCATTCCTTAAAAAACTGGACACACCGGGTAATGAAGCCTTTTTCGATCTGCGCTGGGCACGCGACTTCGAGACGAGACATGGACTGAAGGCCCTGCGGGAGAAGGAGGAATGGCCGACCCGCCTTCTCGGTCGACGCTGGCTCGAGGAGTCGACGCTCGTTCCCTTCCTCAACGAGGAAACCCTCGTCTCCCGCTCAACTACCGTCCTTGAAGCTCTCTGCGACCGGGAGACGATCGAGGCAGACCTGTCCCGCATCGATTCGGCTAGACTCGGGGTGATCTTTGGCTTCGGTTACACCGAGCAGGATCTTAAACAGTATCAGGCGTCAAGGGACAAGCCATCCCGCTCGTGGAGGCACCGCTATATGGCTGATGCCGTCCGTATCGTCGGAGAGACGTTGAGCCATATCGAAGAACGGAGGGAGGCCGTAAATGTTCCCGTCGGAACAGATGATCCGCAGCGATTTTATGCCAATGTGAGGATTGAGCTTGAGCGGAATCAGAAGCCGCCTGAAGGCCCTGATCCCTATGCTTATCAAATCGCTAAACTCGTCCGCGAAAAACAAGTCGATGCCGTTTACCTTTTTACGAACGGCCATGTCGGCGGTGGCGACTATGGAACTGTTGCGCTCGATGTGAATCTGATTGCCCTCGCGATTCGGGAGGCGGGGGTGCGGCTCTTCATCAGAATGCCCTTCGAATTTGGTCCGGTTCCGCTTCCACTCAGCCAGCTTGCCATGGCGAGCGGGGGCGGCGTCTTCCGGGGGAGAGCCGACGATCCTGACTGGGATATGGCCATCCTCGATCCCGTCTGGCCCGAACCCGAAGTGGCAGAACCCTGAGAAAACCTTACAATGGCAAATATGGACCGCCGAACCTTTCTTAAGTCAACCGGCCTCGCGGCGAGCTGCAGCAAAATCAATGCTGCAGAAAAGGGCGGGTGCGGTCTCGCCATCGGGACTTACGGACTCCAGTCTCTTTCGCTCACCGATGCGATTCAGTTGATCGCAAAAACGGGCTACAACGCTCTCGAAATCACCGCCCTGCCCGGCACCACCGGGGCACCCTCGATCATCAAGGGCCCGGAAGAGCGCACTCGCCTTCGCGGAGTCATCGAAGAGAGTGGTTTACGCCTGAGTGCGCTCATGGCCGGGATAGAGCCGCAGCGGGATGAGACAAAACACAAGGAACAGCTCGCGGAGCTCTACTACCTCATTCAGCTGGGTCATGATCTCTCTCCGGAGAAGCCGCCCGTGATCCAGACCATCCTCGGCGGGAAAGACTGGGGAGAATCCCGGGATTTGTTCCGCGACCGCATCGCCGACTGGGTCCAGGTCGCGGCGGATCAACGGGGAACCATCTCCATCAAACCACACCGCAGCCATGCGATGTCCGTTCCCGCCGAAGCGAACTGGATCATCGAGCAACTCGGCTCCCCGGCGCGACTCGGGATGGTCTACGACTACAGCCACTACGCCTTCCATGAACCTCCGCTCTCTATCGAAGAGACCGTCACCACCTCCCTGCCGCACACGAACTACGTCGCCGTAAAAGACGCGGTGAAAGAGCAGGGAAAGGTCCGCTTTGTTCTCGCCGGAGAGAGCAAGTCATGGGATCATGCGGATATCATTAGCGCCCTCTATGACGGCGATTATCGCGGGGACTTTTGCTGCGAGGTGAGCAGTCAGATCTGGAAGAGTGATCCCGGCTATGACCCTGTCAAAGCCACCATACGGTGCTTTGAAAACATGGTCGCCGCCTTCGACCGGGCCGGTGTGGCGCGACGATAGGCAATACGGGCCACCCGCGTAAATCGACCCATGAAATCTTCTTTCAGAACCTTTCTGGCGGGCATTCTCCTGACTTCCTGTCTCTCCACAGCACGGGCTGTTGAAGCGCCGAATATCCTCTTCATCTCCGTCGATGATCTCGCCGACTCCCTCGGCTGTTACGGAGACCTGATTGCAAAAACCCCGCACCTCGATCGACTTGCCGGGAGCGGGGTGCGTTTTGACCGTGCCTACAATCAGATCCCCCTTTGCAATCCGTCACGTGCCAGTCTCATGACAGGACTGAGGCCCGATCAGATTAAAGTCTACGACCTCGATCGCCACTTTCGCGAAGAGCTTCCCGAGGTCATTACCCTGCCGCAGCGATTCATCTCAGCAGGGTATTTCACGGCGAGAGTCGGAAAGATCTACCACTACGATGTCCCTGCCGGGATCGGGACCGATGGTTTGGACGACGCGCCCTCTTGGCAGAAGACAGTAAACCCGAGAGGCCGCGACAAGGACGAGGAGGCTCTCATTTTAAATGCGGAACCGCAGCGTCAAATCAGCGCCTCGCTAAGCTGGCTCGCCGCCGAAGGGACGGACGAGGAGCAGACGGACGGCATGATCACGACGGAGGCGATCCGCATCATGCGGGAAAAGGGAGACGCTCCTTTCTTTCTCGGCGTCGGCTTCTTCCGCCCCCATACGCCCTTTGTCGCGCCGAAAAAGTATTTCGACCTTTACCCGATCAGCGAAATGCGACTGCCCTACACGCCTGCCGATGATCGCAACGATATCCCGGTCGCGGCCTTTGCCCACAACAACACAGTCCCCCACTATGGCCTTAAAGAACCCGTTCTCCTCGAAGCCCTGCAGGCTTATTACGCTTGTGTGTCTTTCGTAGACGCCCAGGTCGGACGTCTCCTCGATGCGCTCGACGCGCTGGGACTCGCCGAAAAAACTATCGTCGTTTTCTGGAGCGATCACGGGTATCACCTCGGTGAACACGGCGGAATCTGGCAAAAGCGAACACTATTCGAGGAGGCCGCGAAAGCCCCTCTTATCATCAGGGTTCCCGGCGCAACGGGGAACGGGCAAAGCTGCCCTCGCGTCGTCGAGTTTGTCGATCTCTATCCGACTCTGACTGAGGCAGCCGGAATCAGCCCGGCCGCCGGACTGTCCGGGAGGAATTTGATGCCTTTGTTAGAGAATCCAATCACCCCCTGGGACAGCAACGCCGTCACCCAGATCCTCCGCCCCTCCGATGAGCGGCTTTCGAAACCGGCGATGGGTTGCAGTATCCGGACAGAACGCTGGCGCTACACGGAGTGGGCTGAAGGCGAGAATGGACGCGAACTCTACGACCATGCAAACGATCCAATGGAGTTTCACAATCTGGCGATTGATCCGTCACCGGAGGATCTCGCAGTAGTCGAGTTCCTGCGTCCGATGCTCCACGCAAAAGCAAGCGGCAAGGCTCCGACTTCTCCATTCAAGTCACCGCGCCTCTGAACCAACCACGCGAATCATGCCGCAAGAAATTGAACGCAAATTCCTCGTGAGCGGGGACTTCAAACCCTTTGCCACCGGCTCCTCCCGCATTGTACAGGGCTACCTCTCCTCGGTTGCGGAAAGGACCGTCCGCGTCCGCATCAAGGGGGCGCACGGATACCTCACGATCAAGGGGATCGGAAACGAATCCGGGGCAAGCCGATTCGAGTGGGAAAGAGAAATCCCGCTCCACGAGGCGGAAGATCTACTCGAACTCTGCGAACCCGGCGCGATCTCGAAAACTCGATTCTTCGTGCCGGTCGGCGATCACCTGTTCGAAGTCGATGAGTTTCACGATGCGAACGCCGGCCTTGTCATTGCCGAGATTGAACTCGCGGATGAAGCCGAACTCTTTGCGAAACCGGACTGGCTCGGAGCGGAGGTCACCGGTCAGACGGCCTACTACAACGCCGCTCTCATGAAAAATCCTTTTTCCCGATGGTAATCACTTCGGACTGGTCGGTGTAACGGCTGCGGGCCGAATAACCAACGGGGGGCGGTGCTCCTCGTCTTTTTCCTGATCGATCGTAGAACGATACCGGTCTGCTGAGGGAGCAATGTAATAGACACTTGATCTCGACAGTTCGGGCCGACGGGGAAGACCAACCGAACCGGCAGGAGCGATACTCCGGGACGTGGCCGCCAAAGGACCAGTCGAAGCATTCCGGTCACCCTTGGCAAACTTGGTCTCGTCGAGGCGAACTTCGCTCGAAGGTTTTTGCAAATCGTCCAGTTTGACAGGTCCGGGAGTAATCTCGCGCTCATCATGCTTGTCCGTCGGCCCCGAATTAGCGAGACTGGACTCATCTACCTCGCGGGATTTCTTCGAGACACGAACCTCGTCCGGCTTGCGAAAGAGAAGCGGTTCCTTGGAAAGTTTTTGTTCCGGCCAATGTTTGCCTTCGGTCTTTGCCGCGACCCGGGCAATCGCTTCGCGTATCTCCTCGTCCATCGCCTGCGATTCCACCGGAGAGGCCAGATCAACGTTAGAATCTTCCGGGGTAGCGGCGACCACCTTTCCCACTTCCGCCGGACCCGTCATGAAAGCGTGCCTAATCTCCGCGCTGCGTTCAGGCGCCACCGACATCGCGGCCTCGGCAAAAAGGCTGTCATCATCGGGAAATTCCGTTCTCGCGACATTGATCAGTCTGGCCAGCATTTCGGCGTCGCCACTAGTGAGTTCGATCGCTGACATCAGCAATTGTCGACGGCAAGCGGGATTCGATTGCAGGGAGTCCTGAAAAAGAACCGCCGTCAAGTCAGGGTGAACCTCCAACCCCGCCTTGAGAGTTTCAATAGCAGATTGGCAGTCGAGTGCGCCCTCAGAAGCCGAAGCGCCTCTATCGAAAGGCCCGGTGAACAAAATTAAAAAGACAAAGATTGCGAACTTCATAAAAAAACAGTGAAGTGGAGCGGGTAGTGGGAATCGAACCCACATGTCTAGCTTGGAAGGCTAGGGCTTTACCACTAAGCTATACCCGCGTTCGCAATACGATCCCTGATTTTATAAAACTTTCAATTAATTTTAATTAAATTTTAAAATTAATCTAACCTTACTAATTCAGGCCCCTGCCGGTTGCCACCGTGCGGGGTGAGGAATCTAGCCACGTCTTTCCAAATGCCAACTTCATTTTTTCAAAATTTGTGAAAAGCCTGCCTGCCAGCCCCGGCTCCCGCTTCGCCCGGCTTGGAACCTATCCAAGGCGGGTGCCGCTCCTCGCCGCCGCATTCTCCGGAATAGCAGGGATCATCACCGTTGATCGGGAAATGTGGTCAGCCGCAGCAGGAATACTGGTGGCCCTTCTTGCCGCGAGCTTTCTCTGCCTTCACCGCACACGACCTCTTGCCGTGATCGGGTGGGGATGCCTCCTGGCCATAATCCTACTCGGTTGGCGGCATCACGAGCGACTCTCCGGGATAGCCCGGTTCCCTCTCGCTTCCGCTCTGGCCAGCGGGCAGATTGTCGAAATCAGCGGGGAAGGCTGGGTCGCGGACACCGTCGTTCCCGGGGTGCGCTCAGCCGCGACGACTCTGCAACTCGACAAGATCGTTGTGGGATCGATCGAGATGCCCTGCGACCATCGAACCCCGACTTGGATTCAAAAGCCGACGGAAGGCCTTTCTTATGGTTCACGAGTCCAGTTTACAGGGCGGCTCCTTGCTCTTGAGGGACCGAGCGGCCCCGGGGGGTTCAATGCAAAGGACTTTTACTTCCGTCAATCCGGATCTCTCGCCAAGCTTGAGATCCGCGATGGGGATACCTTTGCGATCCTGCCGGGAACAAGCGGTTCCGAGCTTGTTTCCTTTGCCCGCCACCTCCGGAGCAAACTCGAAGCCGGACTCCTTGCCGGTATACCCAAAGCCGACGAGCCCTATGCCCGCCTCATCGCAGCGATGGCACTCGGAGCAAGGGAGAACTCCCCCGAAGAGTTAGAGGAACTCTTCCGAATCAGCGGCACCCTGCACCTTTTCGCGGTCTCAGGCATGCATGTCGGGGTCGTTGCCGGCCTCCTTCTCGGTATTGCCCTCCTTCTCAGGCTACCGCGGCACTATGCCGTGCTCGTGGTGATACCCTTAATCCTATTCTACGCGCTCCTAACCGGGCTGAGTCCCTCGGCGGTGCGCGCCGCACTCATGCTCTCGGCGTTTCTGGCTGCCTATGCCCTGCGGGAAAAGCCGCGCCTCCTCAACAGTCTCGGTTTCGCCTGTCTCTTTATTCTTTTCTTCGACTCACAACAGCTCTTTCTCCCCGGATTTCAGCTGTCCTTTGCCGTCGTTTTCTTCATCGCACTCTTAACGCGCGGAATTCACACCTTTATTGCGAGGCCGTTTCTCGCCGATCCCTTCATTCCGAAAAGTCTTGTCACACCGCTCCGATTTTCTCTTGATAAGGCCACCGGCGCTCTCGCTGCTTCATTCGCTATTTCCCTCGCGTCGTGGATTGGTTCCTTCGGATTACTCGCCTGGCATTTTCACAGCGTTTCCATGGTCGCTCTCGTCGCCAACGTCTTTATGGTTCCTTTTGCCGGGGTCATCATTAGCCTTGCCGCCCTCTCCCTCGCCGGTCTCGGACTGAAGCTGATCTGGATCACGATCGCATCCAATAAAGTGAATGTGGGAATTGCCATGGCACTCACCGGTCTGGCCCAGTTTTTCGCAGCATGGCCCGGAGCTTCACTCAATATTGGGGAAATTGGAAAACAAACACCCGGTTCGCATACCCTTCGTCTCGACGTGATGGGTGATCGCGGCGAGGGAGCGATGCTACTCTCCATCCCGCACGCGCCCGGTGACACACCCCTTCACTGGATGATAGACAGCGGTGGATCGCGAACCTACCGCAATCAGGTTCTGCCTCTACTTCGCAGCAGCGGTCTCAATCAACTCGACGCCCTCATCCTCACCCATGGCGATCAGGGACACATCGGTGCCGCTCCAGACATTCTCTCCCAATTTCGTCCGGCTCTTCTGCTCGAGTCCGTCACGGAAAACCGGTCTCCCGCTTATCCGGAGATCGCGGCAACCGCGAAAGCACTCGCGATTCGCACCATCGCGATGGATCGCGGGCATCGCCTCACGATAAGAGAGGGTGCTACCTGTACCGTTCTTTCTCCTTTATCAACCTCTCCCGGACGTCTTGCCGATGACAGGGCACTTGTTTTGAAGCTGAACTTTGCAGATCGATCGATTCTGCTCACTTCCGACGCAGGCTTTGATACGGAAAAAGAACTCCTCGAATCCGGAGCCGACCTTCGCGCCGATGTTTGGATTCGCGGCCAGCACAGTGAAACCCCCTCTGGACTATCCGACTTCATTGAGGCGGTCAATCCCCGGGCCGTCATTTCCAGCCACGCGGAGTTCCCCGCCTCCGAGCGAATTCCGGAAGCGCTCCGCAAGCTACTCAGCGAACGGCAGATCCCCCTCTTCGACCTTTCGATCTCCGGAACCGTGACCGTCGAAATCGAAAAAAATTCGATCCGCCTTGTCCCTTTTCGGGGACCAGGCATGACCCTTTCCCCACCTCCTTAAGAATCCCTTAATAACATTTTGATAAAATTCTCACTTTTGAGCTTAAATTTTAAAAAAATTCTAGCCATTCACTCTCCTTTCCCGTATTATCAGGAACCGGGCAAAGAGCCGTTCGGGCAGAAGTTTAAGAAAAAGCGACGAAAAGCACCGCTTGAAGTATAAATAATCTGGTAATTATAAATATTTAGGTCTATGTTGTTTTTGTCCAACGAGGAATTATTGACTTTCACGGGAAATCCGCTAGAAAGTAAGGAGATCAGTGCGATGCAACATAAGAAAGCATACAAATTCTCTGGCTGGCTGGTGATCAGTCTCGCGGGTGCCTTCCCCCTCACTAGTTGCACCACTACTTCGAGCCTTTCGGCGTTACCAAACCGCAGTGTCAAAGCTGTCGCGCAAGTGGTTCAAGAAGCGCCCGCCACTGAAAAAATCACGGTCGGAAGTCCAGGCTCCGCTCAACCGGCAACCGCCAGTCCCGTTGCCATCGGCCCTGTCGAAACACTCACAGCACCCCCCGTCGATCAGTTGGCCCAGAAAAAACCAGCCCCTTCCAGCGCCCCTATCGTTCTGGCCTCCGTTCCCCGCACTCCCGTCGGTGATCGCCCCACGAACCAGATCATGATGGTGCGCACGACCGCTTATTCCCACCTTGAGGCCGACAGTCTCCAGTATGGCCGCAAGAGCGCGGCGGGTAATGACCTCAAATACGGATCCCAGGTCCGCAGTGCGGCCGCCGACTGGTCGAAATACCCCATGGGAACCCGATTCATGATCGAAGGGCTTCCCTATCAATATGTCGTGGACGACTACGGCAGCGCCCTCGTCGGCACCGAGACGATCGATATCTACAAACCCGACATGAGAACAATGGGCCAGTGGGGTGTTCGCAATGTCCCTGTGAAAGTCCTCGAATGGGGCTCTTTCGAAGAGAGCCGCAAAATTCTCGATGGGCGCAAGAACGTGCGTCACGCCGATCATGTCCGCCAAATGCTGAGAGAGATCGAGCGTAAAGGCAAGTCCGGCTATCGCACCCCCAGTGGTGTCGCCAGCGTCTGATCATTTTTTTCCCGCCTTTGGAGATGACCAAAGCGGAACGCAGTGCCTACGTGGCCGCCAAACTGGAGGAACTGTATCCCGAGACGCCGATTCCGCTCGATCACCGAGATCCCTACACCCTGTTGATCGCGGTCCTGCTCTCCGCACAGTGCACCGACGTGCGGGTCAATAAAGTCACTCCCGCCCTCTTCACTCTCGCCGACACACCCGGGGTCATGGCTCAGGTTCCTGTGGAAAAAATACGTGAGATCATCCGTCCCTGCGGCCTCTCCCCGAGAAAGTCACTCGCCATTTCCGAACTTTCCAAAATCCTCGTCGCGCAGTATGCCGGACAAGTTCCCGCCGACTTCGCCGCTCTCGAGGCCCTCCCCGGCGTCGGACACAAAACCGCATCGGTCGTCATGAGCCAGGCTTTCGGCGTGCCCGCCTTTCCCGTCGACACCCATATACACCGCCTCGCTCAGCGCTGGAAACTAACATCCGGTAAAAACGTCGTCGAGACCGAGCGGGACCTTAAGCGGGCCTTCCCCCGCGAAAGCTGGAACAAACTCCACCTCCAGATCATTTTCTACGGACGCGAACATTGCTCCGCCCACGGCTGCGACGGCACCGTCTGCGGGATCTGCCGGACGCTTTTCCCCGAAAGGGTTCGTGCCGTGAAGACGCGGAAGTAACCACCAAATCCCGTTTTTCGTAGACGCGCTCCGCTCAGTTGGGAATTCCGATATTCGTAATTGATTCAGCAAAAAATTATTGAAATGTAATTATTTTCGCAGAAACGTAATAAAATCCGAAGGCCGCTGAGCCCGTCTGGCATTAACTAATTAAATCAGCAGAAAAATCCGATCTTGTAATCGTTTCAGCAGGAATGTAGTCAAATCCGCATGGACCTTCCCGAAAGTAAGCCCCTCGGATACGCTTGGCTCGCCGAACAGTTCGGGCTCGTCACGATGCCTTACTGGAAGGAAAGCCATTCGCTTTCCAAAGGGGCGCGCCGCATCGTCGAGCGGGATGGGCGCGTCATTGAATATCTGCCTGCCTCCCAAGGACCCGGCGAAGATGTCTTTGAGCAACTGGAATTCGCCCTTCGCCGCGAGGGCCTTCATTTGGAAGTACTCCGTAAACTGCTGAAGTGGAAAATTACCCCTCTAGAATTGACCGCCTACATTCGAACGAAGCCGACCGGTCGTTACGCGCGAATCCTCTGGTTTCTTTATGAACGATTCACCCGGGACCGGCTCGACCTACCTGATTTAAAGCAAGGCAACTACATAGATTTGCTTGATCGTGAAATTTACATAACAGGTCCGGTCCGGAAAGAGAAACGCCAAAGGATTAACGCCAACCTCCTCGGAACGGGCCAATTCTCGCCTGTCGTGCGCTGGAAGGGTCTCCCGAACTGGAATGAGGCGGAGATGAAAGACCGTTGCGCCTCGATTCTCGAGCAATATCCGCCCGAGATCTTCGCCCGCGCCATCCGCTTCCTCTACGCAAAGGAAAGCAAAAGCAGCCACGAAATCGAACGCGAAACCCCGAGCCAAAAACGGGCCGAAGCGTTCATTGGGCTTCTGGAACAGGCATGGCACCGCAGTTTCCTGAACAAAGACGCCCTGGTGGAACTGCAACAGGCCATCGTGGACTCTCGATTCGCGAACAACGGATGGAGGAGTGATATTGGGGAGCAGATCTACGTCGGCGAGACGCTGGCACCCGATCTAGAGCGCGTCCATTTTGCGGGGCCAAAGCCTGAGGATCTCGAGGAATTGATGAGGGAGTTTCTCTTCATGGCGAAATCAATCACCTCGGAGGTCATTAAAACGGACATCGAATCGGACATCGGCCGGATACAAAGCACGCTCGTCTTGGGATCGCGAGTTCCCACCCTCGTCTCCGCCGCGGTGATTTCCTTCGCCTTCGACTTCCTCCATCCCTTCAGCGACGGAAATGGCCGGATCCACCGTTTCCTTCTCCACCATGTCCTCGCGCACAATCGCTTCGGTCCCGATGGCATCATCCTCCCCATTTCCGCGGTGATCCTCAACCGCCCCCGCGAATACGACCAAGCGCTGGAGAGCTTCTCAAAGCCCCTCATGGAACGGGTCGAATACACGCTCGACGACCGCATGCGGATGACGGTCACGAACGACACGGCCGATTTCTATCGCTACATCGACCTGACCGAAGCGACGCGGATCACGATCGAATTTATCCGCGAAACCATTGAAACCGAATTGCCGGCCGAGCTGCGCTTCCTGGCGGCCTACGATGAGATCCGGCGGGAGATGCGCGAAATTGTCGAGCTGCCCGATCGAATTGCCGATCTTTTCGTGAAACTCTGCCGACAGAATGATGGCTCTCTCTCAAAGCGGAAGCGGGATCTTCCTGAGTTCGCTCTGCTTACCGACGCGGAGATCACCGCACTCGAAGTGATTGTTAAAAATAGTCTCCCGGCAGAACGTCTCCAAAAATCTGAATTGTAGTGCCCCCAAAGTGAATGCCGTATAACCACCCGGCTTCACCAAATCCCGTTGCAAGCCAGCTCCCCGCACGTAGAATGCCCGCCGGTCTTTTAACGCAGCGACACTTTTATTCTTTCATGAGCGACAACATCAAAAAAATCCTGGTGGCCTACTCCGGAGGCCTCGACACCTCCGTCCTTCTCACCTGGCTCAAAGACACCTACCAGGCCGACGTCATCGCCTACTGCGCCGATGTCGGCCAGCAGGAGGAGCTCGACGGCCTCGAAGAAAAGGCACTCAAGACCGGTGCCTCCAAATGCATCATCGGAGATCTCAAGGACACCTTCGCGAAAGACTATATCTTCCCGATGATCCAGGCCGGTGCGATCTATGAGGGCCAGTACCTCCTCGGCACCTCCATCGCCCGTCCCTGCATCTCCGAAGGCATGGTCCGCGCCGCGATTGAAAATGGTGCCGATGCGATCGCCCACGGTGCGACCGGCAAAGGCAATGACCAGGTCCGCTTTGAACTCTCCGCCGCCTCGCTCGCCCCCGGCATCGAGATCATTGCTCCGTGGCGTCAAAAGCGTTTCCGCGATCAGTTCCCCGGCCGCTCCGAGATGATCGCCTACGCCGCCGAGCACAAGATCCCCGTGCAGGCTTCGATCAAGAAGTCATACAGCATGGACCGCAACCTTCTCCACATCAGCTTCGAGAGCGGCGTGCTCGAAGACCCCTGGTACGACGCCTCCGGCGAAGCGGACCGCGACATGTATGTGCTCAGCGTCTCCCCTGAAGAAGCACCCGACAAGGCCGAGTATGTGCAGCTCCTCTTCGAAAAGGGAAACTGCATCGGTATCCAGGTTGAGGGCATCGCGGGTATTCTCAAACAACTCGGCGACGTGATGGCACTCGGTCCGAAAGGACAGGGTCAGGCCGACGACTATACCCTCTTAAGTCCCTACGGCGTCATGCGTGTCCTTAACCTCCTCGGAGGACGCAACGGGATCGGTCGCATCGACATGGTCGAGAATCGCTTTGTCGGAATGAAAAGCCGAGGTGTTTACGAAACTCCGGGCGGCAGCATTCTGCTGGCCGGCCACCGCCAGATGGAAAGCCTCACGATGGACCGCGAAGTCATGCACCTGCGTGACTCGCTCATTCCCAAATATGCCCAACTCGTCTACAACGGCTTCTGGTTCGCTCCCGAGCGTGAGGCCCTGCAGTCCCTCGTCACCGAGTCGCAGCAATATGTCTCCGGCGAGGTGCGCCTGAAGCTCTACAAAGGCAATATCATCACCGCCGGACGTCGCTCTCCGAACAGTCTTTACAATGAAGCCGTCGCGACGATGGAAGGCGGGGCCGAACATGCCTACAATCAGGACGACGCGACCGGATTCATCCGCCTCAACGCCCTGCGTCTCAAGAATCAGGCAAGACGTCGCGAATCAAACTAACAAAAACACAAAATCAATTTAATCATGGAGTTTCCTCAAGTTACCGCCGTCGCGAAAGCAAATGTCTATTTCGACGGTAAAGTCGTCAGTCACACGATCCTTTTCCCTGACCAAACCAAAAAGACCCTCGGTCTGATCTATGCCGGAGAGTATCACTTCGGTACCGACGCGGCGGAAGAGATGGCCATCACCGATGGAACCTGCGAAGTGCAGCTCGACGGCGAAGAGGACATCAAGACTTACGGAGCCGGAACGGCCTTTAACGTGCCGGCGAAATCCGGGTTCACGATTCGGGTGAAGGACGGTATCTGCCAGTATGTATGCTCGTTTCTGAGTTGAGGAGGGCCGGAGCTCTTGACGAACCTGCCGGACTTGAATAAAAGGGAGGGTGCCTGCGCTCGTGCCGGGTTCTCCCATGACCGCCGCCTCAATCCTCTCGATATTCTTCGTCAGCATAGGCGGATTCCTCAACGGGTTCCCGCTTATCTGGTGTTTTGTTATCTGGCTGCTCAGTCACTTCAGCGGCTGGCAACGGCTCGCGAAGCGATACGCCGCAGGGGATCGGCCTGTTAGTGGTGAAAAGCACAGCGGTTTTCAAGCCCTCATCGGAGGGGCGCGTTATCGCCAGGTAATCACGGTGCACTTCAATCACGACGGCTTTTTTATGGAAGCCAACCCGTTCTTCAAGCTCGGTCATCCCCGTCTCTTCATCCCGTGGTTGGATGTCCATTCCCGCACTCCCTGCCTGATGCGCGGGTGGAAAGCTGAGCGGCTCAGCATCGGGGAGCCCGTCATTGGCACTATCACTCTCCCGGTTTTGTTGCTCAACTCCTCCCCGACTCGCAAATAAACCATGAAATCTCCTCTCCTCCCACCACTCTCCTACGCTGTCGCGATGCTCATCCTCCCCTTTTCCGGTCTAGCGGGCGAGTTTCCCGCCACGAAGAAATCCCGGGTCGTCGATGAATATCATGACGTTAAAGTCACGGATGACTATCGCTGGCTTGAAACGCCCGGTGCGGAAGTAACGGCATGGACGGAATCACAAAATCACTACTCGCGTGAATTCCTCGATGCACTGCCGGACCGCGTCGGAATCGAAACTCAGTTAACGGAACTCTTCGGGAAGGATACCCCCTCCCACAGCGAGCTGGTCTCACGGCCGGGACTCCTTTTTGCCCTGAAGACCCAGCCGCCGAAACAACAGCGCCTCCTCGTCGTGCTGGCCTCGGCGGACGATCTTGCGTCGGAGAAAGTCGTGCTCGACCCGAACGAGGTCGAGCCAAAAGGCCAGGTGGCGATGGATTGGTATCTCCCGTCGCCCGATGGGAAGCTAATTGCTGTTTCTCTCTCCGAAAACGGTAGCGAGGAGGGAACTCTTCACTTTTACCGGACGGAGAATGGCGAACATCTGCCGGATCGCCTTGCTCGGGTGCAATATCCCACCGGCGGCGGCAGTGTAGCCTGGACAAAAGACAGCTCGGCTGTTTTCTACACACGCTACCCGCGAAAGGGCGAGAGACAGGAGGCAGATCTCAATTTTTTCCAACAGATTTACTTTCACCGACTCGGCACTCCGGAAAGCGCGGACCTTTATTCCGCAGGAAAGGATTTCCCGCGCATCGCCGAGATCGAGCTCGAAAGCTCGCACGACGGACAATGGGTTCTCGCGAGTGTCGCGAATGGTGACGGCGGCGAATATGCCCACTACCTGCGTGAAGTGAAAGACGGGGCGACGTGGCGGCAGATCACCCGCTTCGAGGAGGGGATCAAAGAAATCGTCTTTGGCTCCGATGGCGAGACTCTTTTCCTCCGTTCCGTGAAAGAGGCTCCCCGTGGAAAAGTGCTGCGAATGCCGCTCGACCGTACGACGCCGCTTGCTGACGCTACGGTCATTGTCCCTGAGGGCGACGCGGTCATCGAGGGGATCATGCCCACATCGAAATTCCTCTTTGTCTCGGAACTCGCTGGCGGACCATCGCGTCTGAGGCAGTTTGATTTGACGGGAAAAAACGAACAGGAACTGCCTTTGCCGGGCACTTCCGGGGTCGGCGAGTGGCTTGTCCTGGAAGATCGCGAAGGCGAGAATGATATCCTCTTCCGCGAGACCAGTTACACGGCACCGGCTGCCTGGATGCATTATGATCCCGCGACCACCTCTCTGAAAAGGACGGCACTCTTCAACACCTCGCCGGTCGACTTCAGTGACATTGAAGCCGTGCGCGAGTTTACCGTAAGCCCGGACGGAACGAAGGTGCCGGTGAATATCCTGCGCCGCAAAAACACGAAGCTCGACGGCACCAATCCCACCTTGCTTTCCGGATACGGCGGGTACGGCATCAGCCTGCGTCCGCGGTTTAGCTTCGAAGACAGGCTCTGGTTCGACCGGGGCGGAGTGATGGTCGTTGCCAATCTCCGTGGCGGCGGCGAGTACGGCGAAGCCTGGCACCTAGCGGGAAATCTCACGCATAAGCAGAATGTATTCGACGACTTTGCCGCCTGCGCCCGACATCTCATCGAACGCAGCTACACCCGTCCCGACAAACTTGCGGTCGAGGGTGGCAGCAACGGCGGTCTGCTCATGGGAGCCTTCCTCACTCAGCATCCCGACCTGGTC
>JAGNMT010000032.1 GCA_017991025.1 Verrucomicrobiales bacterium | reverse complement strand
GATGGAAATCAATACCTCGGGCCTGAATAAATCCTATCCGGAGATGAATCCCGGGCCTCTCATGCTGGGTCTGATGGCGGAACGCAAAATCCCGGTGGTGATCGGGTCCGACTCACACACCCCGACGCGGGTGGGCGACAGTTTTGACCTCGCGCTTGACTATCTCTCGGCCGCCGGATACGAAAACGTCAGCGTCTTTGAACGCCGCAAACGAAACGACTTTCCCATTCAGTCCGTTCGGGAAAGCCTCTCCCTGATCAGCACTTTATAGAGGGGACCTCGAAAAACCCCGTTCCATTTCCTCGTGAGGTCTTTCGAGGCTCCCTATAAACTGTTTTCGATATCTCCGATCTCCTTCACGAGATTCGACATCCGTTGAACCTCCTGACGATAGCCTTTCTCGTTGTCCTGAAGGTAAAATTCGTCCCGGCGAATGCGGCACTCTTCAAGTTCGGTTCTCAAAACATCGATCGGCCTCGTGGCAGGGGACGGCGCGCTGACCGCTTCCTGCTTTACCGCCGCTTCAGCGGGTTTCTCCGCGATTGCCGGCTTTGCTACTGCCGGCTTCGCCGCCGCAGGCATCGTCACCACAGGCATTTCTGCCGTCTGCTTCGCAGACTCTTCCGGAACCACTTTGGCGGCCAATTCCACCTTTTCAATAGAGGTGTCTTGAACGGATCGCTCCGAGTTGGCGATCGAAACACTTTCCTCTTTTCCGTTCAGAAATTTACCGGCCATTGAGGTGAATCGCTCGACTGGCGGCTCGAAAATAGGTGCCGCGACATAGGCAAGGCGAAGCACCGAGAGAAAGAAAACCAGAACTGCCGCAATCTTAAGCGAACGTCGTACTCCTGGATTTCGGAGAAGCCGGGCAGGCAAAGTCAGGGCTTTTTGATGATCACCCTCATCAGAGTCCGAATCGTCAATCGCCAACTCAAACACCGACTCACACTCACAAAGCACAAGATTCTCATCGTAGAGCCAGTTGTAGAAATTCAACAACCCCATGGCGGTGAATTCACCGGGTTCGCGCTTGTAGGTCTCTCTGGCCAATTCTTCAAACGTACGTTTTCCGTCAAAACGATGAAGCATCTCATACTGCCAGGATTTCAACGAGTAACGTCTCGAGTTTGACTCCCGTTCCGCCACCAGGTCCCCATTGCTGCGAATGAAGCGGAGCGGATCACGCAGCCGAAACCGAAGCGGAAAAATCTCGGCAAGGTTTCCTGGGAGTTGCGTGTTCAAGGTATACTGATTGTTAATATAGCTGAAATTATAACGTCAATCCTAGAGCAGTCCAGCAGAATTACCAGATTTTCCGAGTTTCCAGTAACCCGGGGCTACGCGATTTCTCGATCCGCAAGCACCGAGAGAAGAGGTTTGATTGCCGCAGGATCGATACCCGGAATCAGAGAAAGGATTCGGGCGATTTTTCCCGCGATCAAGGGTGCCGCGTAGCTGCTCCCTGTCTCCAGCTTGGTAGCGCCATTCAGCCACGGCACTTCGACCCGTTCGCCGCAGGCAAGAAACGAGACCATCCGACCGGGGCGGAAGAAGAAGGCCTCGGGGGGGCAGTCAATCCCGCGCACGCTGATGACACTTGGAAAGTAGGCCGGCCACTCACGGATCGCTACATCAATGTTACTACAGGCAGCGACAATCTGCACCCCCTCGAGGTAGGCTCTATCGACCCATTCCTTGTAATCCATCACATAGCGGGGCAGACCACGGCAGCCGAAACTGCAGTTGATAATATGGTACCCGCGGCTGATTGCCTGATTGACACATTCCGCAATCACGAAGCTTCGGGCATGATTGCTGCTGTCAAGCGCCCGGAAGCTCCCCAGGGTGGCCCCCGGTGCCTCCCTGAGCACCAGACTCGCCACCGCAGTACCGTGGCCATAGACATCACACCCGTTCCCTTCGGCAATCTGGAGATTGATTCCGTCGCACGATACGGTGACATCATCTTTGAGGTGCAAACCTCGCAGGGCAGGATGAGTCACATCAATCCCGGAATCAATGATCGCGATCTTAATACCGCTGCCATCACCATCGACAAGTGCCTGCTTCGCGGTGTTCCAGTCCGGCCAGATTTTACTTAAATTAACTCCCATCGCCGAATCCCAGGGCTGAAGAAAATAGAGACTCGTTAATGAGCCGCTCGATCAGGTTCGAAACGCGGGTTAGCGTTTCAACATCAGCGGAGCCGAATCCCTCACGAGCACAAGCCGCCTCCTCGAGTTGAACGGTGGAAATCACTCCCCGCAATCCGAACCCGAAATAGAAAGGGACCGCAATCATCGCCGTAGTGTGCTTCGAGATTTTCCGGTCGAGCGTATCGTCATGTCCTGCACTGGCCTGGATGTCATTTTCGCAATAGGGCTGCTGCTGGGCGTAAACCAGAGAAATAATCCCCTGCCCAAGTGGTTGCCGGAAGCCAATTAGACTCGCCGCATCCTCTCCGGAATTGAAAGCGGCAACGAGTTCACCGGAACTCACGTCAAAGAGCCAGACAGTGCCTTCGCAACCGCCCACAGCTGTGAAGGCGTCGCACAGGAGTTCGCGCGAACCCGCATCAATCAACCCGATGAGTTGGGCTGGCGGGGTGGACTCGATCCAGGAATCCAAGTGCTTTTCAAGAGTAACGGCGGAATCGCTCAGGCCCGGGTGCCGAAGCAATTTCAGATGAACACCGGTCATGCTAGGACTGCGCCTGAAGCCTCTGGACGAGTTCGTGGAGGGCCTTCTCGTTACCCAGGATGCCGGGAAGAAGCGACTCTCTCTCCGCTGCGCTGAGTTTACCTGCGGCAAACAAGTGGATCCGCTCGATTTGCTCTTTCGTGAGAGGGAACGACGAGTGACCGGACACCTCAGGACCGAGGCTTTCAAGAAACTGGGTGATGATGACAATTTCGTTATTCATGCGTTTGGATAGGTAGAATGGGACGGTCGTATCCAGTTGACGATGGGAACGAGAGCATTATGCAGGGTTTACGAAACTTTTCAGTGACATTCTTTCTTTAACCTGGTCCGATCTAATAAACATCACTTAAAACAGATGAACATTATGATTTTTATATTGCCTCGAGCCATTTCACAGGCTACAATTGTCAGGCTCTAGTGCCATCCAGGCATTTGTTTTGTTTTGAGGGGTGAAAGCGGCGTTATCCCGGCAGGGATGACGCCGCTTTTGTTTTTATCTTTCTCGAGCGGTGTTCGCCGTCACCGCAGGCCAGGATCAAAAGGACCCACCGGCCAAACAAAACGGCCCGGCGCGGAGACTTTCACCTCCTGCACCGGGCCGCCCCGTTCCGCACAAATTTTAAGCTACCCAGGCACTTTAACGCCGGAGCGATGTTCCAAAAAAGGTTCGGGGAAAATCCCCGCATCCATCTGAACTAGAAAACGCAGTCATATTAACACTACAACATTTTTTTCGCAAGCAATTTTTCAAATATTCCCACTCTTGCCTCTTATTTTTTATAAAATCATTCTACTTGCTACTAATCAGCTCCCGAGTCGCCTATTATCCGGCCCTGGCCTTAGCCCCAGGTCCAGATCGAACCGGCAGACCTCACCGTGACCAAATCATTGCGTAAAATTTCCCTCGACAGAACGCAACATTCCTTCATTGTAAGGCATTGCTTATCATTTTTGAGAATTAAATTCTCATTGCTGCGATACCATTGTTAAAACACGTGCCTTCCCACCCTCACCCATGCGCCTGAAATCTCTCGAGATTCACGGATTCAAGTCCTTTGCCGACAAAACGAAGCTGGAATTCCATGAAGGAGTTACCGGCATCGTCGGTCCGAACGGATGCGGAAAGTCCAACATTGTTGACTCGATGCGATGGGTTCTCGGCGAGACCTCGGCGAAGGCCCTTCGCGGAGGTGAAATGTCCGACGTTATATTTAACGGCACGGACCGCCGCTCGCCACTCGGTATGGCGGAAGTCACGCTGACACTCTCGGGATGTGCCGGGATCCTGGACACGGAGTATGACGAAGTATCCCTCGGTCGCCGGGTGTTCCGCGATGGCAAGAGCGATTACCTCATCAATAAACAACCCTGTCGGCTTAAAGATATCCACAATCTCCTGATGGACACGGGCATCGGTCGGACGAGCTACTCCATCATGGAACAGGGCAAGATCGACATGCTCCTCAGTTCCAAGCCCGAGGACCGGCGCGCCGTATTCGAAGAAGCTGCCGGCATCACGAAATACAAGACGCAGAAAAAAGAGGCACTAAGGAAACTCGACTACACCGAGGTGAATCTGGTCCGCATCCGGGACGTGATCGCCGAGAATGAGCGCCAGATCCGCTCCCTTTCCCGTCAGGCGTCCAAAGCAAAGCGCTATCAGTCGCTCTTCGACGATGTGAGAACTCTCGAACTCCACCTTTGCCACAGGAACTGGCGCGAACTCCGTGCCGAGAAGTCCGAACTGGGAACGTCGGTACGGAACCTCCGCCTCAAGCAGGACGAGTTGGAAGACTCCATCGAAAAACGTCAGGCCGAAATGGCCGCCGCCCGTGTCGAGTATCAGGAAATTGAAAACCGGCTTTCCCTGCTTCAGTCACAACTCGCCCGTATCGAGAATGAAATCAGCGGAGCAAACAACCGGATTGAGTTCAATGGAGAACGGACCCATGAACTCTCTCTCTTAATTCGAAAAAACGAAGTCGATATCGTCCAGGCCACCGAGAAACGACAGCGTCAGGAATTGGACATCGAGAATGCCAACCGTCAACTTGAAGCCGTCTCTCTGCGTATCGCCACGGAACAGAACCATGTCGAAGTGCTGGAGGTAGAAACACGGTCCGCCCGCGCGCAGAGAGAAGAATTGAACCTCAGACTTCGCCGCATCGAAGAGGAACGAAGCCAGCAGAAAAGCCGCATCGCAAGCCTCGATGCCATGATCGGCACGAACGAACGACAATCCGACTCGGACACCCTGCGATCTACCCAGCTCTCAAGTGAAATCAGCCGGCTCAAAGTGGATGAAGACTCAAGAAAGAACGACGGAGCCGAGTTGAAAGACCGCATCGCCGGTCACCAACAGGTAATCGAGACCTTTGAGGAGAACCTGGCCGATCTTGAACAGAAATACCACCGGGCCAGGCGGAGTTCGGCAGACTTGCAGGAGCATCTCTCCGCCCTCCACAAGCTGCGGGCGGAAAAACGATCCCGCTTCGAAGTCCTCGAGCAATTGATCGCCGACGGGGAGGGATTTGAAAAAGGGACCCAGGCTGTCCTGAAGGGTCTTGATAATCCGGCATTTTTCGGCAACCACATCCGGCAGCCACTGGCATACTACATTGAGGTGGATGCCCGCTACGCTGAAGCCATCGAAGCCGCCCTTGGCCGCCGGCTGCAGGCAGTCATCGTCTCTGATGTCGAGATCGCCGAGAAAGTGATCACTGCCCTTCGAGAGGGCAATATTGGCCATGCCTCCATCATCGCCGAAACCCACCTCGCCGAAGCCTCTCGCGCAGCATCGACCAAGCCACCCCTGGGTGCGATCAGTTGGGCGATCGAGCAAGTTCGATGCCGTCCGGAGGTGGAGTCCCTCCTCGGCCGTCTCCTCACTAACGTGTTACTGGTAGAAGATCTCCAGACCGCTCTTCGCCTACGTGAAAAGGAACCGTCGCTCGCGATCGCCACTTTGATGGGCGAGTTTATCACGCCGGAAGGAATTATCCACGGGGGAAAGACCGGCGATGAATCAGTCTCCGTTCTTCGGAGGCAAACCGAAATCCGCGATCTGAAAACAGTAACCGACGCCCTTGATCGGGAGGTTGGATTGAGACAGGATAGGCGCGACGAATTAAGCCAGCGGGTCGACCAGTTCGAAGAAAGCCTGCTGGAAGCGCGGGAACGACTCCAGCAGAAACGTATCGTCGCATCGACTCTGGAGGGAAAGCTCGCCCTGATCGAGCGGGACCTCAGCCAGCTGAACAATCGCATCGAAGGCCTCGAATGGGAACAACGGGAGGTCAATGATCGGGGTGCCAAAGTCATCGGAGAGTTGGAGGCAAACCGGACGGAGCGGAATCTCGCCACCGAAACGGTCGAAGAACTGAACGCAAGGACCGAGTCGACCAGCACTGAACTTGAAGAGGCCCGGCGAAACGAAGAAGGACTAACGGAAAAAGTCACCGAGGCAAGAACCTGCCTCGCCGTGGAGCAGGGAACCCGCCAGAACCTTGAAGAACAGCGCGAACCCATGCTCTCGAGGCTCCATGAACTTCTCGAACTGGTTGAGCGACGGGATTCCGAAATCACGAACTACCGTGAACGAATCGAGAGCTCCGCAGTGGAAACGGCAACACTTCAAGAAAAGATCCAACACTGGCAGACGGAAGCAGCCGCCGCGCGGGAGGAAAAAGGGGTGATCCAGACCGAGCGAAACGGTTATTCATCACGGATCGAAGAAGGTGAGGGCGAACTTACGAAAAAGCGCCGCGAAGTCCAGACGGTCGCTTCCCAACGGGGTAAGGAGGAGGTCAAAGTTGCCCAGCTCGATATCAACCTCGACCACATCGAACGCACCTGTCGCGACCGCTACCGGACCGAGCTTGAGTTCTTCGAACCGGACAGCCACGCACTCCTCCTCGCGATCGAGGAGCGGAAGAAAAACGGGGCCGCCCGACTCAAAAGCTACTCAGATTTTGAGGAAAGCGGTAGCGATGAAACGGTACCGCCCAACCACACAGTCACTCCGGACCTGATTGAGGAGACCGTCACTGAGGAACCGATCAACCTGGAAGCCGACGAAGAAGGTGAAATGATCGACCCCGCTGAACCGGACTGGGCTTTCGTCGAAGATGTTGTTTCCCAACTACGGACGAAGCTCGACTCGATGGGGCCGGTCAACATCGATGCGATCGAAGAATTTGATGAACTGGAGGAGCACTACAAGTTCAACGTCCAGCAACTTGAAGACCTCGACAATTCGAAAGAGGAGTTGCTTCGAATGATCGCCCGGATCAATCGCGACACCCGGAAAATGTTTTCGGAAACCTTCGAGAAAATTCGCAAGAACTTCCGCGACATGTTCCGTGAACTTTTCGGGGAGAAGGCGAAAGCCGACCTCGTCCTTCTCGACGACAACGATCCCCTCGAGTGCGGCATCGACATCATTGCGAAGCCTCCCGGCAAAAAACTGCAGACGATCAGTCTTCTTTCCGGCGGGGAACGATCCATGACCGCGGTCGCCCTGCTCTTCGGCATCTATATGGTGAAGCCATCGCCCTTCTGTGTCCTCGACGAGTTGGATGCGCCGCTTGACGAGGCGAACATCACCCGCTTCATCAAGGTTCTCGATCGCTTTATCGGCGGCAGCCAGTTTGTGATCGTGACCCACAGCAAACGAACCATGTCGAGAGCGGATGTCATGTACGGTGTCTCGATGGAGGAGTTCGGCGTCTCAAAAACCGTCGGCGTGACCTTCTCAAAAGCAGGCGAAGGAAAAGGCGGGAAACAGGCGGCGATCGGCGGCTGATAATTTCCGGCCTCAATCTCGGGATTGATGGAAATTCCGGTTGAGCAACGCCGACTTTCTGCGCACCTTCTGAAGTGACAAAATTCGCGACAGTCATTTTCATCGCCGGCGGTCTGCTCTCCCATGACGGCTCATGGTTGTCCGCGGCTGAGTCGGCGGCAAAGACGATGCCCGGGATCAGTCGGATACAGCTAGTCACCGACGCCGCCGCCGTCACCCCGGGTGAATCCATCACCGTCGCCCTTCTCATCGAGCCACTTCCCGGCCACCACACCTACTGGCGCGGCCCGGGAATCGTCGGAGTTGCGACCCGATTCGAATGGAGCCTGCCTCCCGGCTTTTCGCCAGGCGAGGTCTTGTGGCCACCTCCTCAAAAGGTGCTCATGGCAGGCATTACGGCATATGGCTATAAGAACCGGACGATGTTGCTAACCGAGATTCGGACGCCAAAAACGATCGAAGGATCGGAGGTCACCTTCAACGTGAAGTGTGCCTGGATGGCATGCGGCAAATCCTGTCATCCGGGAGTCGCCGATTTCTCCCTCACACTTCCTCTGAACCGATCGGAAACGCCTCTTGCGAAAGATGCCCCGCTCGCCGCAGAGTTCGCGAAGATTCGCCAGTCAATTCCCCGGCACGCGCCTTCGACCTGGAAAATCACCCCGCGTCTACCCTCCCCCGACCAAATCCAGCTCGACCTCGAGATACCCGGTCTCACGCCGGCTTCGCTCCCTTCGATCTCGTTTTATTGCTACGATTTGCAGGTGAATTCCGATGAAGCACAGCATCCCGCCGTGCTCGGGGAAGGCGAATCGGAAACACTAAGACTTACCCTTGTCCGTCCTGACTTCGCGCCGCGATCACCGGCTGCGATCTCCGGTGTCCTTCACTGTCCCGGTGGATGGCCGGGCCTTGATTCCCCTTATGTCGAAATATCCGCCCCCTGGCCAGAAGGCACCTTCACCCATGAGTAAATCCAGTGCCTTGCGCAAGGGGGAACGCTGTGACTCCAAGTGGTGCGAAGTAAGAGAATCCGGTATCCACGGCCGGGGTCTCTTTGCGACCCGCAAAATCCCGGAAGGGACGAACATCATCGAATATGTCGGGGAAAAAATCGATAAAGACGAATCCCATAAACGGGGCTGGGCGCAGATTGATCTCGCAAAAGAGACCGGTGAGGCATCCGTTTTCATTTTTACGCTCGATGACGAATTCGACATCGACGGGAATGTTCCGGAAAACGCGGCACGCCTCATCAATCACAGTTGCGATCCCAACTGCGAATCATTCATTCACGACGGCTCAATCTGGGTAGGTGCCCTTCGCGACATCGCCAAAGGAGAGGAACTCTTCTACAACTATGGCTTTGATCTCGAATGCTATAAAGATCATCTCTGTCGCTGTGGCAGCCGGGAATGCGTGGGCTACATCGCCGGCGAAGAATACTGGCCCGAGTTGAAGAAAAAACTCGCGTCGAAAAAGTCACCCCGCAAAGCCAAGGCCAAAGCCACCAAACGATAGACCATCCGGTTCTCCGTTCACGGAATGCGTAGGCTCTGACCGGATCTGATGCTATCGCCCGAGAGGCCGTTGACCCGTTTGATTTCGGCGACCGACGTTTTGTACCGCCCTGCCAGAGAAAAAAGCGTGTCCCCCGAGCTAACCTTGTGATATCGGGTCGCAGTCGACTGTGTCTTGACGGGAGCCGGCGTCGACGCGAGAACCGTCCCACCTGACGCGGATGCTCCCGACGACTCGACAGGAACCGGATTACTCGCTCCCTCCCCCTCAGCCGGTCCGACAAAGTTACCCGAAGCCCGGGACGCCGAAGCTTCTGAATAAGTCGGATAAGAGGTCGAACCCGACGTTCCGCCCGGAGATGCACTCTCTGTCGAAGCGAGGGATGTTTGACTCTCCTCCTGCTTACTGGCGGACCGATCACGTCCCTTGGTATTATTTTTTACCCAATCCTTCCGGTAGGCACCACTCTCATCAAAGGGATAATCATCTCTCTCCAGTCCATGCCCGGTCGGGGTCTTCAACTTGGCAGGATCGTAACTCACATCCTTGTAGGTCTTTGGCGTCGTCGAAGTGCACTGCGTCAGGAAAGCAGGCAAGAGACTACCGGCAAAAAGAAAGAGAAGTGCGCGCTGAGGTTTGCAAAGAGTCATGGTAATGGAGGTCGATAAGACAAAAACGATCCACCGGGGAAACCCGCTAGATGAAACAATGTAAAAGTACTTTAGATTTCCTAAAAATAAAGGAGTCTTAATTGTTAGGGTTTCGCTTCTCCACCCGGTTTTATCCCCCGGAGTTCCTCGAGTTGGCTCTGAGCCGCAGCCCCGGCCTCTGATTTTGCTTCGATTCCGACGATCCTCTCCAAAGTCCGGATCGCGCCGGCCGCATCCTTCATTTGACGCTGCACGCCCACCTTGTTCAAAAGCGCCCTTTGAAGGATTTCTCCTTCCAGCTTGTTTTCCAGAATGTATCGATCCGTCAACGATAGCATTTCATCCCATTTGGATTCCCGGGCATATTCCTGCATCTGTCGACTGTATTCCACATCAGCAATCATGCGGGAGTACCGTGCCGCCACCGCCAGCGTATCATCGGGGTCACCCGCCATGATCATTTCCATCTCCTTGCGATAATAGCGGGCGGCCAGATTCCCCGGCAGGTCGGGAATCCCCTGAATGAGACGCTTCGACTTCGCCACGCCGTCGAGAGACTCCGCCTCTTTCAGGGCGGCAAGACTTAACTGATGAACCGCATAGATATCCGAGATCTGCGCAGCATAGGCCTCGGGATTGACAGGCTGATACCCGTTCAACCCAAAGGGCCTCCCGTCAACATCGGTCAGGACCACGGTAGGAAACCCTTTAACTCGATACGCATCTTTCAGAAGGGCCTTTTCGGCAGCTTCCTCCCGAGGCAGTTGATTGTCCCTTGGATACTCCAGCTTTAAGAGCGCAAAATGACTTGATACTGCATCTATGAAGGCCGGCTGACTCAAGATTTCATCATGGAACTTCCGGCACAAATCGATCCACTCCGTGCCTGTAAAAACAACAAACAGGGCCTTGCCCTTGCTCTTTGCCTCACTCACGGCCGAGGCATAATCGCGATGCCAGATCGCCACCTCCTGCGCCTTCACCACTTTCGGAAGAGCAGCGAAACCCAATATGATTGAAACAGTTAAGAGGCGGGAGGAATTCATAAAAATGGCAGTAGAAAAAAGAAACTCACCTCTCCTTTGTCGCAGGAGAGACTCACGACGACATTCAGGCAGGTTCCCGGAATATCGGGCAGTTGCGCCGGAAGTCACGTTGACCTGAATCGCAGTTTACTCTACTCTCACCATCTTTGATTTCAAATGATGCGATTTCCCATTATCAGCCTGTCCCTCGTTTTTCTCGTTTCCGGTTCCGCCTCGGGACAGAATGAAAAAATTATCGAGCTCGGTCGCCTCACTTATCAGAATTGTGTCGCCTGTCACGGCCCCGACGGCAAAGGGATCAAGGCCGGGGACCTCGTCATGGCACCCTCTTTACATGAGTCCGCTTTCATCAAGGGCAACAGCCCGGAATTACTCACCGCGATCATTCTCAAAGGCATCCTCAAGGCCGACAACAAATACATACAGGCCATGCTCCCGCTCGAGGCGGCACTGAACGACGAACAGATCGCTGCCTTGATTGCGTATGTGACCAAGGAGTTCGGCGGAAAACGACTTGCCGTGAAGCCGGGAGAAGTCACCAAGTGGCGCAAAGAGCAACTCGGGCGCACCAGTCCCTGGAAGCGCACTGAGCTCGAGGAATTGGCCAAAGAGATAAGCGCGCCGAAGTTCCTCTCGAATGTGAAGTATGCCCTCCACCTCGGTGAATGGAAAAAGCTCCCCGACTTCTCCGCCCTCAAACCCGCCGGCACCGGCACTCTGAATGACGGTTTGATTTCCCTCGCCCCCGCGAAAGATCACAAACACGGTTTCGGCATCGTCTTCGACGCTGATCTCACCATTCCGGAGACCGGCGATTATGTCTTTTCTCTCACTTCGGATGATGGCTCGGCTCTCATCATTGACGGAGAAACCATCATTGGAAACGACGGAATCCATCCCGCCAAAAGTGTGAACATCAAGGAGTCACTTCAAGCCGGAAACCACACAATTCAGGTGCAATTCTTCGATGGAGGCGGACAGCGCTCGCTGGCCCTCTCAGTCAAGAGCCCCGGCAAAGGCGGTGGGATGCACTGGCTCTCGGTCGAAAAAGATGAAGCCAAAAAGGCAGCCCAGAGTTATGATCCCATCCCTCTCACGGCCCGGAATCCCGGCGAAGCGATCGTCCACCGGGCCTTTCTTCCCGATGCGAAACCCCGCGCCATCGGCGTGGGCTACCCCGGCGCCGTCAACCTGGTCTGGGATGCGGATGCGCTCAATCTCGCCTACGTCTACCGGGGCGAGTTCATGGACGCTGCCTCGCATTGGAACGGACGGGGATCCGGCAGCACGCCTCTCGGCAAGGATCGCGTCACGATCACCCGGGGATTCCCCTTTCAAATCCTCGAAAGCCTCGACGAGCCCTGGCAGCCCGTTTCCGAAATGAAGATCAAGTATGAGAAAGACACGGCCGACCCGCAGAAAGAAATCACGATCAACGTAAAACACCCCGACTACCAGTTCCGCGGTTACCGCCTCGACGCGAAACGATTTCCCTCTTTCCAATACAACTACCGGAAGCTTGCCATCACTGACTCCTTCACCCCATCGGAAATCGACGGCGTCACCGCCCTCGTCCGCACTGTGAAAATCGAGGGCAATCCCGACGAAAACACTTACCTGCGACTTGCTGACTCCGGGGCTCAGACCAACACGGACGGATGGATCGATGTCGGGGGAGATCTCAAAATTCGCGTCGCCGGTGCGGAAACCGTCATCCGCAAAGTCGGGGACAAAAACGAAACACTCGTCCCCGTCGCAGGCGGCAGCACCCTGACCGTCACCTACCGCTGGAACAGCCCGCTTAAACCGTAACCCCGCAGCCCAGGCACCCAACCCTCTTTACTTCCGGACTCAACCCTGTCAGGCCCATGACTCACACGCCCCGCCTTTTCAAACTCACGCTATTCCCGCTCCTTTCCATGCTCGCCATCGCGCAGGCGGAAGGGCAGAAGGAGTCCGATTTCTACACCATCACGCAGATCCCGGCACCGGCCGGAGAAGTGATCGAAGGAGGCGGTATCGAAGTGATCCCCGATGGAAAAGTCGCAGTTTGCACCCGCCGTGGTCAGGTCTGGGTCATTGAAAATGCTTTTTCCTACCCTGACAAACCCGCCAAGTGGACACTGTTTGCCGAATACCTCCACGAGCCGCTCGGCCTCGCCTGGAAGGATGGATGGCTCTATGTCGTGCAGCGCCCCGAAGTGACCCGCCTCAAAGATGAGGATGGTGACGGGCGCGCGGACGTCTTTGAAACGGTGGCCGACGGATGGGGTATCAGCGGGGACTATCACGAATACGCCTTTGGCTCCCAGTTCGACAAAGAGGGCAATCTCTGGTGCACCCTCTGTCTCACGGGCTCATTCACCGCCAATGCCCTGTACCGCGGCTGGGCCATGAAGATTTCCTCCGACGGCAAAATGACACCGGTCGCAAGCGGCGTGCGTTCTCCGGGCGGCGTGGGATTTAATGCCGAGGGTGACGTCTTTTACACCGAGAATCAGGGCACCTGGAACGGCTCCAGCTCTCTGAAGTGGATCAAACCCGGCTCGTTTCAAGGCAATCCGAACGGCAATATCTATTACCCTTTCAGTGAAGGTGCCGTCGGGGATCGCCCTGTCGATCCGCCCTACACCGAGGAAGGCAGTCGTATGATCAAGGAGCGGGAGAAAATCCCCGCCCTCGTACCGCCGGCTATAATTCTGCCCCACCAGAAGGTCGGGAACTCCCCGACCGGCATTGTCCCCGACCTGAGCAAAGGCAAATTCGGCCCCTTCGCCGGCCAGGTTTTTGTCGGTGAACAGACCCACTCGAAAATCCACCGGGTCTTTCTGGAAAAAGTGAACGGCCTCTATCAGGGCGCGATGTTTCCTTTCCTCGAAGGTTTTAAATCGGGAAACATCGGCTTGCGACTTTCCGATGACGGGGCTCTCTTCACGAGCGGATCGGATCGTGGCTGGGGTGCCCGGGGTGGCATGCCCTACAATTTCGAACGAGTCAACTGGACTGGAAAAGTGCCCTTCGAGATCCATGAAATGCGCGCCCTCAACGACGGCTTCGAGCTCACCTTCACTAAACCGGTCGATAAAGCCACGGCAGTGGATGCCTCCTTCACGATGGAGGCCTACACCTACATCTATCAAAAGGCCTACGGCAGCCCCGAAGTCGATCAGGTGAAGCCGAAGCTGACGGTTGCTTCGATCTCGGATGACGGGCTCAGTCTCAAGTTGAAAGTCGAGCCTCTCACCAAAGGGCATGTGCACGAACTCCATGCGGACGGTCTCAAAACCGCAGATGGAGATTTGGGCCTGCTTCATCCCCGGGCGTATTACACGCTGAACGAGATTCCGAAGTAAGCCCCCGCTGCCCGCCAACGCCGGTTCTTTACCGGTGCACTCTATCTGGCGAATCTTTTCGGATAAGCTTGACACTTCGGCTTGATATAATTTCCATAAATGTGATATTTGGCATGTCTCTAGCTCGACATGTCTTCCGACCTTCCCAGCCCTGCGCATACTGCAGCGCACCGTGACCGTTCCCTGCGGCTCGCGGTGATCACCTCTTTGATTTCCAAGGCCGGAACCATTGTTCTCCGTCTCGTTTCCATTCCCATCGCGATACATCTTCTCGGGATGGAGCTCTTCGGGGTCTATACCGCGATCACTATGGCGGTAGGAATGATAGACATGATGCATATCGGGATCGGCCCGGCTTTGACGAAAGCGCTCTCGACGGCCATGGCACGGGGCGACCATGAGACTGAAAAGACGGTGTTTAGCACCTGCATCCTCATTAGCCTCGGGCTGTCACTTATTTCCGCTATCGCAGGACTTCTACTCCTTCTCAATGTCCCTATTCCGATTCTCTTCGGAGAGGAGTTCTCCGCCGTCAGCAGTACCATGTTCCGGGCGGCCCTGGTCGGGCTGTTTATCATTCAAATTGAGATGACTTGCATCCCGTTTGAAATGGCCCGGGACGGCTACCAGGAAACGCGCTTTAGCAATGCGTGGGGAGCCGCCGGGAATGTCGCCGGTGCACTGGCGCTCGTGATTGGAATCTGGTTCTTCCCGACGATTGAGTTCCTCCTCATTGCCGTGAACGGTTCCATCGCTCTCGCCAAGCTCGGCAATACCTGCCATCTCCTGATAGGAAGGCCCTATCTTTTCCCCCGCTTTTCGTTGTTCCGGAAGAAACTGGTCCCTCTTCTTGCCAGGGACGGGATACGCTTTTCGATCACCTACATTCTCGCAGCAGCGGTCGAATACAACCTGATGGCCTTTTTAATAGGCCGACACGTCGGGCCCGAGGCGGTGGGAATCTACAATGTGATGATCACGGTTCACTTTTCTCTCACCGGGCTTGTCGTCATGTTCACGAAACCCTACTGGCCCGCTCTCATGGATGCTTTC
>JAGNMT010000427.1 GCA_017991025.1 Verrucomicrobiales bacterium | reverse complement strand
CCTGCGTGCAGGTAGAGAATCCGTCTCAACTCCGCAATCGCCCGGGGATGTTTGTAGGATTTATGGCCCGTCGGCACGATCAACTCCGAGTCCGCATTTTCGAGGTGCGAACTCCAATAATCAACAATTCCATCCGAGCTCTCCGGCGTGTCACCCTTGCCCCGATCACCTACAATGCTGTGATGAACAACGCCTTCTTTATGAGGCGAGGCGTCCATCGCCACGACCATGTCCGCACCGGGCTGAAGTGATTGAATGCTGGTTACTTTCTTATCGACTGACGATTTTAAATGCAACCCCGACGAGAGTCCCGGATCGAACAGACTACCCGTAACCCGCAGGACATTGTGAGGCAACTTGACGACGCGGGATACGATCCCGGCGAGACTTTTTTCCGCCATCTCCGACCCGCGATGGGGAGTCGAAAAGTAAACCGCCCGCCGCACCGCCGGATCCATATCAAAATAGACCAGTCGCCGGATTCCCTCCCGGGTCGTTTCCGGCACAGAAAGTGATTCAAGAGGCGAATCACTGAACTGCTTCCAAAGGTTATCGCCAAAATCCGTCACGAGAGAGTGCGCGAGCATACCTCCCATGCTATGTCCCACAACGACAATGTTCCGCGAAAGAGGATCTTTCCCATCGGGGTCATATTTTGCCCGCAGGGCTCCCAGCTGGTCCCGCAGCAAGGCGGCCGATTCAATGAGCGGAAAACTGCTCGGATACGTGAACACCATGAACTGATAGCGCTTTGAGATTTCCGGATCGGCGATCATTTCCGGAATGATGTCCCGCCAGATAATGGGCACTGAAATCAATCCGTGGATCAGGATAACGGGAATGCGGGTTGGGTCGTAAGACTCCATCAGAAAGAGGCCCGACGTCTCGATTCGCTCGTCCGCTTCAAAGAAGCCTGCCAGTCCCGACAACACTTCATTCCGCCCCTTCAAGAGCATGGCCAGAGGAGCCGAATAGTCGGTCGCCAGGGGCAGGCTGCGATTCCCAACCGGGGCAGTCTCCTGCACAAGGGGGTTTCTGATCGAAAGGGTCACGCGCGTTGTTTCCCCGGACTTGATGACCGAGTCCATCGTCACCGTCACAGGCTGGTGAAGGCCGCGGTCCGGATAAAACCGCATTTCCCCGGCACGCTCTGGCAGCTGGTCGCGGATCGCTACGATCGTTGCCCCATAGCCGTCGCGATGCTTGTGGACCAACCCTTTTCCATCCACCGCCTCCGCCGCGATAAAGCGGTCAAAATACCCCCGTTGGTAGCTCGATTCCTTTGACAGCTCGATTTCCAGGTTTTCCGATCCTCGACTAAGGCGGTACGGCCCCGGTTCGAATCCGCGAGGATCTTTGATCCAAAGCTCCGCAAAGCGCGCAAGAGCGGAGTTGTGGACTTTTACAATTGCTTTCTCTGCCTCCGACCCCCGGGCCTCCGAATTGGAGACGAGGAGTTCACGAGCGTCGATCGCCGCTTTCATATAGGCCGCGGCGGAATCCTCTCTGGACCCTTTGAATTCGAGGTCCCTCGCGTGCTTGAGGAGATTGGCACTGCCTTCTGCAAAAGTTGAAATCACCGAGACGGGAACCCCGGCCACCTGCCGCAGGAGATTGGCGGATTGAATACCGTCACGCGTTACCTGATCCGGATTGAGCTTCACCCTGACCGTAGAGCAGGAAGTCAGGAGAAGGAGAATAATCACAGCTCCCGGAGAGCCCGCCCTGCGGAGTACATCGAGCGCTAAACACCCTCCCCGGCGGGCATAGATTGCCGTCTGATTCATCTGGTTCTCTGCGACAGAAATGAACTGATCCTGCCTCATTGTAGGGCGCGACGCGTTCAGGAGAAGCAGTAAGGCACGGCCCTTCCCGCTGCAATCGAAAAGACTGTCACGGGCACGCACTGGACACTGGAAATCTCCAGTTGAACGAAAAAGAGTTCATCATCAGGACAGGCTGGCCAGCTTGAAATTAACGGAAAAGCGGCCGCCCTGTCCAGAGCCAAGTGATGGAAAAGTGCGTCTATGGTGCGTGCCTTAGGATCTTACAAAGGCGTGTATGGCGACAAAGGCCATTAATCACCTATAGCGCCCTCAACCTGGAAGTTCATGCAGCGAGCTTTTCTTAAACTCCCGCCCGCGCAACCAGAGGAAGATCACAGGGGTGACGATGAGGATGTGAAGGAGACTCGAGATCATCCCTCCGATCACCGGGGTGGCGAGTGGCTTCATCACTTCGGCACCCTGACGGTGGCTCCACATGATGGGCAGGAGGGACGCAACGATGGTGGCCACTGTCATGACCTTGGGCCGGAGACGCAGGCGTGCCCCGTCCTTCACCGCTTGGACGAGATCCTCATAGGCAAAGGCGCTACCCAGTGCGGCCATGCGGTTTTTCACGGTTTCCTCAAGATAGACGACCATGACCACCCCGGTTTGAACCGCCGTGCCGAAGAGGGCGATGTAGCCGACCCAGACCGCGCCATTGAAATTGTAGCCAAGGAGTTTTTGCAGCAAAACGCCGCCACTCAGAGCGAAAGGAACCGCGAGCATGACATGCGCCGCTTCAAGAGCGCTGTGATAGACGATGTAGAGCAGGACAAAGATAATGAGCAGGACGACGGGGAAAACGACCTGCATGGTCTGCACGAAGCGACGCTGGTTTTCATACTCGCCGGTCATCTTGTAGGTCATGCCTTCCCAATTGATTGTCTTGAGTTTCTCTTCGACCTCCTGCACAAAACCACCGAGATCACGATCCTGCACATTCGCCTGCACGTAGGAGCGCAAGCGCCCGTTTTCACTCGCGATTTCGTTCGCGCCGACCTCTCTCGTGATCCTGGCGACCATGCCGAGAGGAATGTAGGTGACGGGTGTATTGCTTGCCTCCGGCGTCGCGGCACCGCCGGCCATGGCCGGACCACCGGAGGCTCCCATGCCCTGCCGCGAGCCGACGAGGATACTGCTCAGTTTTTCGATGTCGTCCCGCTCACTCCGCTGCACCCGGATCTGAATGGGGAAACGCTGGCGTCCCTCGATCGTCGTGCTGACATTCTTACCACCGATGGAGACTTCCACGGCGTCGAGCACCTCCTTGGCGCTCAGTCCGTAGCGGGACATCGCCTGGCGATCCACTTTGATATTCAGGTAGGGTTTTCCCTGCACGCGCGAGGGTGAGACCCCGGCGGCACCTTCGATGGTGTTCATCAGCTTTTCGACCTCGAAGGCCTTCTGCTGAATCTTGTCGAGATTGTCCCCGTATATCTTCACACCGACCTGGGCGCGAATGCCGGTGTAGAGCATAAGGATGCGGTTTTCAATGGGCTGGAGAAAGGCAGGCACGTAGCCGGGCACTTCCTTCATTTTTTCGGTCAGCTCGGCTTTGAGTTTCTCCACGGTCATGCCTTCACGCCATGCCGGATTTCGCTTCACCCGCCAGCGCCCGTTCGGGATGTACTCAGGCTTGAGCATGATCGTCGTCTCCAACATCTCGGTGGGAGCGGGATCGGTCGCGGTTTCAAAGCGTCCCAGTTTGCCCGCAACCGAGGCGACCTCGGGTGTGGCGGCAATGACTTTGTCCTGCCACGACATGACCCGTTGTATCTCTGTCAGGCCCGTCTTTGGCATCATCACCGGCATGAAGAGCAGGCTTCCCTCGTTGAGCGGTGGCATGAACTCTCTTCCAAAACCGGATAGGGCTGCGGCAAGATTCGGATATCCGGCATCGCGAATCTCTTTCACGCTCGCCCCCGGCAGACCGAACGCGGTCAGCAGGGCAAAGGCGAGGATGGTCATCGCCGCGATGATGACAGTCCTGCGGTGACCGAGCGCCCAGTTCAGCGCGGGCTCGTAGACACGCAGGAGGAACTTCATGACGATGTTGTGTTCCTCCGAGTGAAACGGCCCCCGCACGAGAAGCGAGCAGAGCACCGGGACCAGGGTCACCGCGAGCAGGGTCGAGCCTATCATCGCGAATGTCTTCGTGAAGGCGAGCGGGTGAAAGAGCTTTCCCTCCTGTCCGGTCAGTGCAAAGACCGGAACGA
>JAGNMT010000426.1 GCA_017991025.1 Verrucomicrobiales bacterium | reverse complement strand
CTTTTTCCCGCTCCGGCAGAAAAAGAGCATTTCCTCTACGCTGCGGTTCCGTGCGACGAAGCCGCGCATGGCATGCTCGCCGATCTGGTAGATGAAGTCTCCCGGTTGTAATCCGATCGTTTCGGCCGGCGAGCCGGGGGTGACGGTCTCGATTTGCATCGCGAAGGCCGGCTCGTCCGTCTCCACTGCGATCTTCGCCCAATCCTCCGCATAAACAGCGGCCGCCAGGAACAGGGAAGGAACAAGGAGGGCCGCCAGCTTCGTCTTTACCGGACGCTCGAAGTGTCGCGCTTTTCCCGGGGCGGCAGCGCCATCGTCCCGCGCCGAGGCGGTCATGAATAGCTGAGGAATTGTTTCTTCTGAAATTTTCCACCCGCTCCATCGGAAGGCCGGGGCTGGAGAGGTTTGGGTGGGAGGAGGTGGCTGAACCGATTCATTTCGTGGAATCGTGTCCAAAATGCGATCGATGGTCAACCGTTTTCGAACTCAATGTTTTTCATTGAGTGTTGAATTAAATTAATCGCGCGGCGACACGGGACGAGCCTCTCCGCTGACAAAAGGGGAGACAGGGAAATTTTTTTCGTGATAACCTACGACTCCTCCTCAAATAACATGGACATGAACTTGCCGGTTCACTTGGAAAGCTTGGACCTTGCGATGAAAGACATCATATCGAAAGCGTCGGGCAAATTAATCGTTTGTCTCTTGATGGGCCTCGCGAGCGCGGTTGGCTGCCTTCAAGCCCAAATAGCGCCGGAGGATCCCGTCGGAGCGGTTGCCGGATTACTCAAGAAAACCTGTCAACCCGTCGGAGGTCTCGACAATCTTGATCAATTCGTCGGCGATCTCAATGGCGTAGCGATAGGTTCACGGGAATGGGCGGCAAAGGAGTGGATTTCAACAGGTTGACGTTCGTCGCTGGATTCGCTCGCCGGGCGAGTCGCTTCCGAGTCTTACATCCCTCCATTCCCGTGCCACTGACTGCCCCCGAAACTAAAGTGGGTTCGTTCGGAACCACCTTCAGAGGGAGTCCATGATGAGGAAAAAGATCACGATGAGGCAGACCACCGAACCCGTGACTAGGCCGAAGATGGCCCTCCCCATGCCGTGCTTCGGATGATCGGTAAAGCGGCTTTTCCGGATGGCGCGGATCCCAAGGATCCCGAAAATCAGCGCAAAGGGTGCTCCGATGATAATGATGGAGAACAATCCAGCGTATCCAGCCGCGATCGCCCATCCGGATAGTCCGACAGGCATCAGCATTCGCATCCCCGCGTCCTGCCCCATCTCGTAGGGCTTCGGAGGCTTCGGGAGGTCTGGAGGAGTGGCCATGACAAGGGAGTGTGACGGGCAATCTGCGATCTGGTAGGAGTGTATTGGGATCTGAAGGCAGGTCAATCTCTTTGTCTGGATTTCATTGACTCTTGTCCTTGACCGAAACGAGGGTTATTGGCTGGTGGCATTGAATTTCACTTCGTTTCGTCCATGTTGACTTCGCTTCGCGCCGTCTACCCGCTGCGCGTGTTCACTTCGTTCCGATTCGATTCTCTCTATTGTCCATTTGCCTTCATTTCATTCCGGCTACCTTCGGTTGCGCTTCGCTTCGATTGCACCCGCCCCACCGGAAGGCCGGTGATAGAGGGGGGCGGCAGGGGGTAATTCTATTTCACGGTAATGGAGGAAACGAATTCGTCGAACGCGGCGGCGTTGTGATCGACTAGCTCGCTTGGACCGGTCATTTTTACAAAGACGGCTCCACCTTCGGTGGCGAGGATTAGGCCGACGAGTCGATAATCCGGATACTTCTGCGCACTGTCCAGTTCGGGCGAGAAGGTTCCATTGATCGAGACGAATCGCGCTGGTTGGCCGAATAGATGACGACTCGGCAGATCGGCGACTTCCTCAGCGACGAGCGGAGGCGCTCCCATCTCGGAGCGCCAGCTGTTTACGTTCTCTAGAAGACTTCCCCCGCCTGCTCCAACGCGGGCGAGGTAGCACGTCCCTTCTTCATTTGGGCCAAAAGTGAAATTGAGGTCGCGTCCACTCGAGCTGGGCTTTTCCGTCCAACCATCAGGCACGTCAAAAGCAAGAACTTCCGCCGGTGATTTGGAGGGAACGGAAATTTTGTCCGTTCCCTCAACCCCAGGAAAAACTCGCTGCTGTTCACCGAGTTTTTTCAAAGCCGCAAGGAACGCTGCCTCGCTCTCGGCGTGCGCCTTCGTGAGCCCTTGCACGATTGCGAGCTGCTCCGTGACCCAGGGGCGCTTCTCCTTCGACGTGAGCCCGTCGAGGAGGAGGTCGCCGACCGAGCTCCAGACTTCGCCCTTCGGATCCTGTGGGGGAAAGAGATTGAGGGCCTGCGCCGAATTAGCGTGGATAAAGAAAAGGCGCAGGACATTCGAGAACAGGCGCTCCTCCTCAGTCGATCCAGGCTCCCGACGGGCCGTTTCTACGAGCTGGTCGCGGGTCATCTCGGGCATCTTGTCGAGCATCTCGACCACGTCGATGCGCTTGTCGAGTTCGACAAGCTCGGGCGGTAAGAGGTTTGCATTGACGAAGAGACCGTCCTTCCTTGCGAAACCGAACTGGCCGATGAAGTATTCAAACGAGCTCATGTTCCTTCCGAGGGCGAGTATACCGGATTCGATTGGATTGAGCTGGTTTTGTTTTTTACTCTCTTCGTACTGGGCCCCGAGTTCAGCGAGCAAAGTGCGACTGGTGACGAGATCGTTGTAGGAATAGCGACTAAACTTCTCATCGAACGGGACCCCGATACGCAATGCCACCTCCGGGGAGTCGATCCGGAAAACCGGCAGGTCCTTCGCGATTTCTCCGCGGAAAAGGGAATCGAGTAACCAGGCGGACGCCGGGATGATATGTTGCTTTCCATCTTCGGTCTTAAAGGAAACGGCGGAGTCGCCCAGAAATTCAAGTAAAGTGGATTGAGCTAGTGATTCGATTGGCGTAATTCGACCTTCCCGTTGCACAAGAAGGTTCCCAAAGGTGTCGACAGTTTCGTCCTGCCAGGAAACATAGCTCTTGAGAGCGATCTTCGGGAATTCACTCTCGCTCGCCCTGGCTGCGGGGAACCCGTTTGGAGACGAGGGATCAGTCCTGGCTTTAGGAGCCAATGCGCCAGACGGAGCCGGCGGCATTGATGGAGCTACAGGCACGGGCTGCTTCTTCATCGCATCGGCCTCGGCCAACTTCCGCTTCGCCTCGTCCAGTTCGCGTTTCATGGCGGCGACCTCGGGGCTCTCCTCCGCTTTCATCGCCACCTTCCCGGGCACCCCGCGCCCGAGGAAACTCCGCTCGCGAAAGACCTGGCCCGATCCGTCGAAGCGCAGCCACGGCACCTGCTGTCCGGCGGTGTCTTTCTGAACCTTGTCGCTCACGGCAAAGAAGGCGTCGAGCAGGCTGTTGTCCTCCTTCGGGAGCACGTCGAGAAGGGCGGCGGTGAAGGGGCCATGTTCTTCTCCGTCGCTCGCAGCCCGGGTCGGGGCCGCCGCGAGGATCATCAGAGTGTCAGCGGGAATCTGTCCGTCGGAGTAGATGGCGAGTCCGCCCCCGGCGCGCGCAGAACCCCGGCCCGTCGGACGTTCGCGGCAGCAGTCCATCAGAATGATTTTCGCTCCGTTCGTCGCGGCGGCGAGGTCGGAGGTGAGAGCCATCAAGCTGATGCCGGCGGCGCGCAGGGATGCCTCGGACTTCGCGATGGTGACGACCTTCGGGTCGTGCGAGACGATGGGCGCATCGACGGGAATAAGAAAGTTCTCCTTGCCGTCCAGGCTCTCCATCCCGTGTCCTGCGTAGTAAATGAGGGCGATCTTGGACTCGCCAGCGAGAGACTTGAATCGCTCGAAGGCATCGAAGATCTCGAGCCGATTCGCGTTTTCGACATGAACGATGCCAGCTACGGGGAATTCCAGGCTGTCGGTGAGCATCGACCTCACTGCCCGCGCGTCCTCTACTGCGTTGTCCAGTGGAACGCCGACGTAGTCGTTGTTTCCAATGATCAGCGCGACGCGATCCAGCGGCGCACCGGTGCAGGAA
>JAGNMT010000425.1 GCA_017991025.1 Verrucomicrobiales bacterium | reverse complement strand
CTGCGTTCCTTTTGCCGCCGCCTCCACGCCGGTCTCGGGGGCGAAGAACATGTTGTTGTTGCCTATCATGATGATGACGACCTTCGGCTGCAACCCGTCCACGCCCCCGTGATCGAGCCGCCAGAGGATATTCTGCGCCTTGTCGCCGCCGATGCCGATGTTGATGGTCCTGTAGCTCGCGAAGTGCTTGTTCCACGACTCATTGAGGCCCCCTTTGTCGAGCGGGCTGCCCCATTGCTGCGTGATGCTGTCGCCGACGAGCAGGACGTCGCAAGGTCCGGGATTTGCCTTCACATAAGTGACGAGTTTCTCATGGGTATCGAGCCATGAGGTGCCGCCCCAGTTTCCCGCGGAGGGGATGACCGGCCAGAGGGCAGGCAAATGCTGGAGCTTTTCCGAGCCCGGTCGACGCTCGAATTCGGGCTTCAAGACGTAGGCCCGTTCCTCCTCCGTGAGCGGCCAGCCGGTCTTTTGTGGCTCGTCGGTGAGATGCGGGTAGTCGAGGGCCTGGGCGGTGAGGGCGGCGAAAAGAGTTAGAAAAAAGAGGGCTTTCATCAACAGATACTACGGTGAGGCGGCCAAAATCTCGACATGGGGACGGGGCGATTCATCGGCAGGAGAATTGGGAATGGAAGAGTACCCAGTCAACTATCCGAAAATCCTGTTTCAAGTTTAAGGTTCAAAGTTTCAAGACGTGAAAGCCAACGAGTTGTGACCGTTGCATCCTTCACCTGTTGAGTGTGCTGGCATTGTCTCGTAACGCCCTGATTCAAAGAACTTGGAACGTGAAACCCGGATTCAGGACTACCACGGTGGTACCGAAGCACCAGGAGTGAGCACAAAATCAGGCCGGGGCAACGTGCGATCCCGGGAGTCAGCCATGAAGGGGCGATCGAAATCGGCGGCATCGAGTCGGTATCGAGAAAAGGCATCGAGCCTTTCCTCGGATCTCGTTCATGGGAGAGGCCTAAAAACTGGGTGATGGTCAGGGGCTTGGCGACTTCTTCACTTTCCCGGTGAGTTTGAACTCATCCGTCAGCAGGAGCGGTTGGGATAGGCGGGCAGTCGTTTGATGTCTGTGTGAGGCTTGCTGTGATTCGACTCCGCTTCATTGCGAGTCGGGAACAGGACCGTGAAAAGGGCCGCACGACTCGGTGCACAACTCGGTTAATTTACAAAAGCCCTGTCAAAGACCATGCCCTCTACCGCCATGCGATCAAGATGCGGCGTGGGGATATCCTTCGCGCCATAGACACTCATGTTGAGGACACTGTGGTCATCGGCGAGGAGGACGACGATGTTGGGTTGATCGGCCGCGACAGTAATTCCACCAAGGGAGCAGAGAAACGAAAAAAGGAGATGTTTCATGGGTTTGTTAGTTGGTTAGTGAACACAAGTCTGCACGACGAGGCACACTGCAGGCTGCCACGCCGCTGGGAGCGGGGAGCTCCGGGTTAATTCACCGCAGGAGCCCCGGCTTTCTTCGCTTTGCGTTTCTCCTTCTTGGTCGCAGCACCCCCACTCGGCTCGCCTTCGTTGTCGCTCATTTTGCCTTTGGATGAAGCGGGGAGGTTGACCGTGGGGAAGTGTTTCGCGAGTTCGGCCTTGAGGGCGGTGTGTTCCGGATTGCTCGCGAGATTGGTCCACTCGTATTCGTCGTTGCTGTGGTCGTAGAGTTCTTCACCGCCATCGGCGTAGCGGATGTAACGCCAGCGATCAGTGCGGACCGCGTGGTTATTCTGGCCAAAGGTGGTGACGCCGACGCCGGTCCAGGGGGCTGAGGGATCGGCGAGCAGAGGCTTGATGTTGTCGCCTTCGATCCAGGCGGGTTTGGGCAGGGTGGTGAGGTCACAAAGCGTCGGATAGAGGCTCATGAAATCGACGGGGCTTTTGCAGACGCCGCCTGGCTTCGTGACGCCGGGGACGACCCAGATGAAGGGCGCACGGGCGGCCTCCTCCCAAAGCGCGAACTTCCGCCAATGTTCCTTCTCGCCGAGATGCCAGCCGTGATCGCCCCAGAACACAATGATGGTGTTGTCTTTGGCCGGTGATTGGTCGTAGGCATCGAGGACACGACCGATCTGGCCGTCGAGATAGGAGATCGCGGCGAGATACGCCTGCACGGCTTCTTTCCAGCGACCGGATGCGAGCACGGCGGCGTGATCCCCGTCCGGCTTGGCCATCTTCACCCCGGCGGGCGGGATGTCGGAGAGATCGCCTTCCCGGGTGGGTGGCAACTGGATGTCGGCGAGCGGGTGCATGTCGTAATATTTCTGAGGCACGTTCCAGGGCATGTGCGGTTTGTGAAAACCGAGGGTGAGGAAGAACGGTTTTTCGTGGGCTTTGCCGAGTTCAGAGATACCATAGTCCGCGATGCCGGTGTCCGAGACCGCTCCATCGCCGCCTTCGACGATGGGACCAAAAGCGATGCCGCCGATGCTGCGATCATCGACTTTTCCCTTCAGTTTTGTCTCCTCCTGTATGGTCGTCCACTGTTCCGGCCAGCCAAGTCCGCCATGCCAGAGCTTGCCGGTGCCGAGGGTGTCATAGCCCGCATTTTTAAACTGCATCACAAGGGACTCCTCGGGCTTGAGGACTTTTACGAAGGGGTTGTTGTTATCATAGATTCCGGTCGTTCCAGGACGCTTCCCGCTGAGGAGGGCGGCACGTGAGGGATTGCAGACCGGGGCAGCGCATTGCGCATTCGCGAAGGTAACACCCATCGCGGCGAGACGGTCGATGTTCGGTGTCTTTGTCTGTGGGTTCCGGCCAAGATGCCCCACCCAGTGATTAAGATCATCCACTGCGATGAAGAGAACGTTGGGCTTTGCGGTGTCGGCGGCAAAAAGGTTGCCGCTGGTGATCAGGGTGAAAGCGATAAGGAGGATGAGGCGGTTCATGGGTGTTTGCGTGTGATTGATAGCAGGAATCTCATGATACTGGCAAGGCTTGTTTCCGAGCCACTGGCTGCAGGAAGGCGACAAGGAGGGACTTCATGGAGAGTGGTTGCAAGGCAAGGGGAGACGTCAGCCAGGCCGGAAAATCCGGGAGGACTTGCTCAGGCTGTAAGAGATACCAGCAGAATTGCAAACGTCAGCAAACGTCAGCAGAGAAAGCCCCGTCCCCGTAACAGCCGGGACCGGATTCAAGCCAGGCCCGCGAGGGTGCCGGTGCTGCTGGAGAAATGATCGGTCTCGATGCCAAGCCGCTGGAGCATGGTCACGAAGAGATTGGCGAAGGGGGTGTTGTTGGTCTCATCGAAGGCGAGATGGCCACCGTGCTTGAAGCCGCCGCCGGCGAGGATCACGGGCAGGTTTTGATTCGAATGCGAGTTGGCATTGCCGAGGCAACTGCCATAGAGCACCTGAGCGCTGTCGAGCAGAGTGCCATTGGTCTCGGTGGTGTCGAGCAGGGATTGAAGCAGGCCGCCGAAGGCCACGGTCTGGGCCTCTTCGATCTTGCGCAGTTCGGCGATCTTTTCCGGTTCATTGCCATGGTGGGTGAGGCCGTGAGTTTCGTTCTTTACTCCGGGAATATGCGGCACGACGGAAAAAGTGCTGAGTGAGAGGGTGACGACGCGCGTGCTATCCGTCTGCAGGGCGAGGCGGATGAGGTCGAACATGAGTTTCGATTTCTCGATGATCTGATTTGCGTCGGCGATGTCTTTGGGTTGCGGGTAGTCCACCTTTGGCTTCGGGCGGTTTTCCCATTCGATGCTGCGTTTGAGGCGGGTCTCCATCTCGCGGACACTCTGGAAATACTGCTCGAGGCGGGCACGATCCTCCGGCGCGGCGCGGTCCTGGAGACGCTTGGCCTTGTCGGTGAGGAGATCGAGGACACTGCCTCCTGACTCGATTCGTCGCATTGTCGCGGCTTTTTCCTCCGGCGTGCCGGCGACAAAAATGCGACGATAAAGCCGCTCCGCGCTGGTCTCGGAGGGAATGCTGACACCGGAGCGCGAGATGGAGATGGAGTCGGCGTAGTGATCGCCACTTTTCACCGAGAGCCCGAGATGAGGGAAGCGCGTCTCGAGTCCGATCGCTTCGGCCGCGACCTGGTCCATGGAGATTG
>JAGNMT010000424.1 GCA_017991025.1 Verrucomicrobiales bacterium | reverse complement strand
CATGAACCCTGATCTTCCCTCTCGCCTCAGCGAGAAAAACTTCGATGAACTCCTGATCAGTCGCCTCTGACGCGGCGATGCGGGCGACGCGGGTGATCTCCCCTTTCGATTGTACCCAAACTTCCTCCCACATCTCCCGCTCGGCGCAGGCGAGGTAGCTTTCCCCGGGATCAACATGACCCGAGGCGCTGCTGTCCCATTTGCAGGGATGAGTGTCTTTGAGATGAGAACGAAGTTGAAGGTAGATCTCACCGACCTTGTTCTGTAAAAACACATGCACGGCACGGTGGAGGAGCTTTCGCTCATGGATTTCCCGACGCGGAAAAGACTCGATCACTTCGTCGTTTTCATTGACGACATCGAGCAGCTCGGTCGCTGACGGCGGAAGGACACTGCACGGATGCGGATCGAAAAAGTTCGAGAGATTGATCCATTCAACGAGAGAGAGTTCCTCGGCCCTGACACTCGCCTTAAATCCGAGCGCACCGAAAATCTCCGAAGCGCTCGCGGCTTCGAGCTGGAGATTGTTGTGGAGCTGCTTTCGCCTCTGGGAAAACCCCTGTTTCACCACACTGCGAAAGACCTCGGGCGAATGCAAGGGAAGCTCCTCGATCGGACGAGGATCAAAGCGCAGGATCGTCGAATCAACGGCGGGACGCGGGTGAAAAGGCTCGGGCCCGACCGTGCGGAGCGCCGTAGTCCGCCATCGCTCCTGTAGCATGAGACTGAGAATACCGTAGTTCTTCGTTTTCGGGACCGCCGTGAAACGATCCCCGACCTCCTTTTGTACCATGATGATCGCACTGCTGACCGGGCTCGGGGCGTCGAGGAAACGACTCAGAATCGCATTGCCGACCGAGTAAGGCAGATTACCAATGAACTTCACGCTGCCTTCGCGGAAAAGCGGGCGAACATCGTATTCGGTCGCATCGGCGTGAATGACTTCGACGCCCCGGGGACCGTATTTTTCCTGAAGAAACTTCGCGAGCCGCCCGTCTGCTTCAACGAGGACGAGTCGGCGGCATTTCCCGACAAGATGTTCGGTCAGGGCGCCGAAGCCGGGACCGATTTCGATCACACAATCGTCGGGCTTTACCTGAAGTTGAGCGGCGATCCAACTCGAAATTGAGTCGTCGACGAGAAAACTCTGCCCGAGCTTGCGGCTGGGAGTGAGGTCAAGACGTTTGAGATGGGTCTGGAGGTCGGATAGATTCACCGCACCAACATGGCGTTCTTTGCAGTGGAATCCAGCGGGAGTTTGTTAGCGCCCAACCGGGAAAGGCCTTAAGGCCTCACTCCAGCGCTTTGAGCAGCATATCCACATGCTCCGCCGGCTTCACTTTTTGAAAGACCGCCTTCACGATCCCCTTTTCGTCAATCACGAAGGTCGTTCGCTCGGTCCCGAAGTAGGTCTTGCCATACATTGACTTCTCGACCCAGACTCCATAGGCTTGAACCATGGTCTGCGCTTCATCGCTGATGAGAGGAAACGGCAGTTCGTATTTCGCGATGAACTTGCCGTGCTTTTTGACAGGATCGATACTCACTCCGAAGACCTTTGCCTTCGCCGAAAGCTCAACCCAAGCGTCCCGAATCCCGCAAGCCTGGGTCGTGCAGCCTGGCGTGTCGTCCTTCGGGTAAAAGTAGAGAACGACCTTTGAGCCCCGGAGACTGGAAAGGCTTACCGTCGCGCCGTCTCCGAACTCTCCGCCGATCACCGGCAGGTCAAAATCCGGTGCTTTCTTGCCTGGTTGTGGTTGTGTTGACATAGATTCGTATACGCGGTCAAAGCGCCCGTGGATTCCAAGAAACATAAGGATGCCGTCAAGGCGATGCGAGAAAATCGAAATTTGGCTTTTCAGCATTGCCTCCGCAGGAAGCGCTGATTTTTTGAACACATTGTTTGCGGGCAATTTTCGCCTTTCCTCAGCGGGTCCCCTCCCCTATCGTCTCGGACTTTAACCGCCAAAGCCTCCATGCCCGAAACGACTGCCTCCGCTCCCGCACTGCAAGAAGATGACGTCGCCGCCATCGACCACCTCCGCACGACCTACGACGAGCTAAGGGCCGAGCTTTCAAAAATCATCGTCGGTCAGGACGCGGTTATCGAGCAGCTCGCGATCTGTCTCTTCGCCCGAGGCCACGCACTGCTTATGGGTGTTCCCGGCCTTGCCAAGACCCTCCTTGTCTCCCGCCTCGCCGAGACGATGTCGCTGAGTTTCAGCCGCATTCAGTTCACTCCTGATCTCATGCCGATGGACATCACCGGGACCGAGATCCTCCAGGACAATGGAACGGGACGCCGCGAATTCGAATTTGCGAAAGGGCCCGTTTTTGCCAACATCGTTCTCGCCGACGAGATCAACCGCGCCCCGTCTAAAACCCAGGCCGCGATGCTCGAGGCCATGCAGGAACACCGCGTCACCGTCGCCGGTCACAGCTTTGAACTGCATCCGCCCTTTTTTGTTCTCGCGACGCAGAACCCCATCGAGCAGGAAGGCACTTACCCCCTGCCCGAGGCACAGCTCGACCGCTTCATGTTCATGATTGGCGTGGACTATCCCTCCCGCGATGAAGAAATCGCCATCGCCCGGACCACAACGGGTGAAGCCTTCCCGAGGCTCACTGCACTCCTCGACGGAGAGAAAGTGATCCGCTTCCAGCAACTCGTGCGCCGCGTCCCCGTACCCGATCATATTTATCACTTCGTCGTCGACCTCGTTCGCCGCACCCGGCCGGAATCGACCGACGCGCCCGAGTGGCTCAAGCCTCTTGTCGGCTGGGGAGCCGGACCGCGTGCCGTGCAATACCTCATCCTCGGCGCCCGCGCCCGCGCCGCGCTTCGCGGAAGCTACATGGTCCGGCAGGAGGACGTCGTTGCCGTCGCGGCCCCCGTTCTTCGCCATCGCATCATCAAGACTTTTACCGCCGAATCCGAAGGCATCACGAGCCGATCCATCATCGCCCGCCTCATCGAGGAGCTGAATAAGGAATCGTAGGGAAACATTCCTCCTCATGACCCGTGACTCATGACTCATGATTGACTTCGCTTCGCTTCGCTTTGAATCATGACTCGTGACTCCAACCGCGATTTCCTCAATCCGGCCGTCCTAGGCAAGCTCCTCGGACTGCCCCTCAATGCCCGTTCCCCGATGTTGGGGAATGTGTCAGGGCGCCACCGCAGCCCGGTGCGCGGATCGGCGATTGAATTCGCGCAGTATCGCAAGTATGTCCAGGGCGACGACACCCGCCGTCTCGACTGGCGCACCTGGGGCCGGACGGATCGTTATTATATTAAAGAATTCGAAGCCGACACCAATCTGCGCCTTTGTCTCATCGTCGACACGAGCGGGTCGATGGGATACGGCGAGCCGGGTTCGACCCGACTCGACTATGCGAGGCGTCTCTCCGGCACTCTCGCCTATCTCGCGGGGCAGCAGGGCGATGCCATCGGCCTCTACAGCGGTTCCATCGGATCCTTTCAGGAAACGCCGCCGCGCCGGGGTCCTCAACATCTCGGACTCATCCTCGATCAGGTCGCCCGGCTCAAAGCCGAGGGGGAGACCGGCCTGATCAAAGCGATCCACGAGGCGGCGGAGAAGATCCAGCAGCGCGCCCTCATCGTCATCATCTCAGATTTTCTCTTTCATCCTGAACCTCTTCGAGAAGCCTTCCAGCATCTCCGCTTCCGCAAACACGATGTCTCCGTCTTTCACCTGCTTGATCGCCAGGAGATCGATTTCGCCTTTGATCGCCCGACGCGCTTCATTGATCTCGAGGGCGGCCATTCACTCCTTGCCGACCCCTCCCTGATCCAGCGACGCTACCGGGAGGCGGTGAAAACCTATCTCGGCACGATCGATAATATTGTTAATCATTCCGCCGTCGACTACCACCGGACCTTTCTCGACGAACCCTACGATCAGGTTCTCGCACGCTTCCTAATGGGGCGAAACCCGAAAACGGCACGCACCGCGAGATGAGTTTTCTCCAGCCCATCCTCCTCGTCGGACTGCCTCTCGCACTGCTGCCCGTCATCATTCACCTGATCAATCAGCATCGGCACCGCACCGTACGCTGGGCGGCGA
>JAGNMT010000423.1 GCA_017991025.1 Verrucomicrobiales bacterium | reverse complement strand
GCATCTCCATGATTTGATTCAGACCCATCAGAGAGCGACGGGATTGTTGCAGCCGCGTAAGGAGCGATGCGACCAGCGCCATGGGCCCCATCGCCCTCCCGGAAAGCATGACGCAGGCGATCATGGCACCCATGGTCATTTTTTCCTCAGTCACCTGAAAAAATGCGCAAACCACAATGGCCGTTGAGACGAGGGATTGAAGGAAGGACGTCAAATTCATCGCAAGATGGGAATAGCCGCGTGATTTTACTTCGGCCCGCGAGGAGACATGCAGAGTCTCCTCCATGCGCGCCTGCATCTCCGATTCGGATCGAGTTGCCTTGATCTGTTCGAGCGCCTGAATCCCCTCTACAAAAAGAGCCTGCCTTTGATTGGATGACTGATACGACTGCGAAACAGCCCGGTTGATCGGGATCTGCATGGCCAACCCAACGGCAATTGCCAGTGCAAGTCCTACTATCAAGGGCATGGCGACGAGGAATCCGCCCAACAGGAAAATGACACCCACAAAAACGAGCACAAACGGAAGGTCGGCGAGAGCGGCCACAGTGGCGCTCGTGAAAAATTCCCTCAAGGATTCGTATGAACGAGCCTGACTGGTGAGCGCGCCGGAGGAGGCAGGTCGATCACTATAACGCATCCCGAGGATACGGCTGAATATCTCGCTGCCGAGAATGAGATCGATGCGGTGGCCGGCACGATCAACGAAGAAATTTCGAAGGGTTTTGAGACCCAATTCAAAGGTGTAGGCAATGACCACCCCGATCGCCAGAACAAAAAGGGTATCGACCGCCTGGTTGGGGACAACACGATCATACACATTCATTACGAATACTGACGACGCGAGCGCCAGCACGTTGATCACGACGCTGGAAACGCAGACACGGGCATAAAAGCTTCTGAACCGCCACAGTGTGCCCCAGAACCAGTTTTTCTTGAGCGTCTTAGCGTTAAAATCGGCGCGTTTTTCGAACTCGTAGGTCGGCTTCACGAAGATGGCGATTCCGCTGTAGGCGCTCTCGAGATCATTTCGGGAAATCATCTGGACCCCACTGCCACTGCTCAGGACGATGATCTCGGCATTCCCTTTTTTGGGAAGCGAGGTCAGGACGACGGCTTCATTGCCATTCAAGATGAGAATAACCGGGAGTGTTGCCGGATGTATGCCCTTGAGGGAGCGACGTACGAGCCGCGATTCGAAGCCACAACGGGCGGCGGCGCGGGGAAAGAGGGAAGGCGTGAGAATGCCATCCATCAAGGGAAGTCCCTGGACCGCTCCGGCCGCGTTCACGGCCCGGGAGTGGAGCTTCCCGAAGAAAATCAGGGCAGCAAGAAGGGGATCGTCGGAAGTGGGGTGCATTACCAAAATTATAACAATTATGGTTAATTACAATTAATTTTCTTAATCTTTCGACTTTTAGTGAATAAAGATGATTCGGGAAAACGCGTTTCCTCAAAAGACGAGAAGTAACGAAAAGTGACCGGGATTCGGTCGCAGCAAAACTCGCTCTCCTCATGCCGTTTCGCCAAAGGGACTGAAACGGACTGCCCTCGCAGCTCTCAACCTGCTTCTTCGATTGAATTCGACCCGGCAGGGTATCGAAGTTTCGCCAGAAAAGCCATCGTCTTTGCCTCCATCACCGAGAGCAGTTCATTCGGGAGCGGGTTGGCAGCGACGGCTGAACTCCGCTTGATCGTGATCTCAGGAGCCGATGTGATCCCGAGAAATCGGGTGAGGCGGGCCAGAGTTTTCGCGCCGGTTTCCACCGTGAGATCTTCATGCCGGACGATTTCGATACACCCCGGCAACTTCCGGTTTGCTGTGGCAATACTCTCGATGTGTCGTATCCAGGCTTCTGCCAATTCCTCGCAGGGCCCCACCCCGGTCAGATGCTTCGCGCTCGCTGTGTCGCGGGGATCGCGAATAACGCATATGATCTTGACGTCGAAGCTATCCGCCAGTGGCAGGAGCGAGGTCACATCCTCACCGATCTCGAGTAAACAACGTACTCCCGGAATATCCCTGAAAAGACTGCCAAGGTGCCATACCGCTTCATCATCCATCCCGGTGATCAGGAAGAGAGAACTTCGGCCTTTGCCAGGTTCCAAGGAAACCGGGGAAGCACCAGCCTGAAGAAGGCCGGGGCGCACCGCCGCCTCATTCTGACCGACGTGATTTTTCGGGGGGAGCTCTCCGAAGTTCGGAAACGGAATACTCCCAAGGCAACCGGTGTACACGCTATCGTGAATGAGAACGCTCTGCCTCACGATGGGCCAGACGTTCTCGCGCAGAAGATGCTGGTCGTAAGTGCGTGTTGGCGCCGTGGTCGGTTTGAAGTGTCTCCTCAATTCAGTGAGTGGCGGGAGAACTCCGGCCACTCCACCCCACATGCCAGCCAGAATGACTTCCGTGTGGGAGGCGAAATCCCGCATCGCATGAAACCATTTCCCTGATCTCAGCCACTCATCGACGGCGACCCGCTCTTTGACGTTAACCACCGAATCGCAGTCGCGAATCAAAAAATGGGAGATATCGGGATCGTTGATCACTTCGAAGCGCCAGAGAAGCCCTTCATAAAACACCGTCGGCCGGGGTCGCATGATGACTTCAGCACCACCGGCGCGGAGCTGGTCGAGCACCGTCGCCGGAACGGAGTCGTCGCAGTAAAACCGGCAGGTCCAATCAGGATAGATATCGACCGCCGCAGTCACGTTTCGTATCGCTCCCCGCAGGTAGCGGGGGTTTTCACCCCACAACGAAAAGGCGATGAGGTGCCGGTTCCGCTCGCCGGAGACAAAGAGCGGAGGACTGGCCGTCGGAAGTGTCTGCAATGCCTGACGGTTTGCCGCCTCGCGGTCCTTCAACTCCAGCGCGAGACGGCCGAAGCGCTGTGTTTCGACCTTGTCACCCAGATTGGCGTAGCAATGGGCCAGGGCATCGCAGACATTCAGACGAGACGGGTCGCACCGGTGGACCTCAAGGAGCGCTGCGACCGCTTCGTCGAGGCGTCCGCCGAGCCTCAGAATAACCCCGATGTTTTCGATTACTTCAAGGTCTCCCGGAGCCATCACCCGAAGTTCGTTGAGCGCCTCAAGAGCCCCGGCATGATCACCGGCGCTGTAACAATAGAGTGCTAGCCGCTTCAGCGGGTCAACGTCGCGTGCCGGGGTGCCCTTTTCCGAAGCTACCACCTCACGTTGCAGGCGAATTGCTTCCGGAAAGTCACCCTTCCGGAAGGCGGCATCAGCCTGCTTTGACGCAGAGAGGGTTTGGGAGATTGCAATTATTCCGGGAACTTACCCGAATTAATTAATGCTTCAATAATTTTAATAACTCCGATTAAAAACACCCCTTGTTTTATCCCATTGTTGCTCCGGCTGTCGCCATATCATCTTCCAGGCTCGTTGCTGGTGCCGCGCCGCTGGAAAGGTCACTCCCATCGGATTCGACCGGGGCAAAGCTGGAGGGCTCGACGAGATCAGGGCTGACCACTTCACTTGAGGGAAGGGCACCAGATCCGCCGCCACTGAGATCCAATACGTCTCCGTCCGAGGTCACGATCTCTATGGAATCGTTCACTTCAATGAGCTCGCGATAACCGAACTCCGCATCCGCCAGCGTCCCGGTCGTGCCATCTTCGTAATGGACTGTGGCGGTTCCGTGAACCTGTACATCCCCGCCCGCCGTGTAGTAGGGGCTATTGTCTGAGACGAGTTCCAGTGAGTGGATTCCCGCCTCGGTGAGGGTCATCATTTCTCCATCGCCGACGATCCCGTCTCCGTCCCGGTCCTGCCAGAGCTTGAAACTTTCAAATTCAGCGTCGTTTGCGTCGAGGATCAGATCGTTGTTAGTGTCGAAGTGCCGCAGTCCGTCAAGGTCAGTCGCATTCGGACTGTCGCTGTAACGGGAGAAAGAGATCTCATGGACTCCGTCGACGTCGTTGTTTCCGTTTTCATCGTAGACAAGGACCGCATCATCATGGCCCGCCCAGGCGACCTGCTCCAGGTCGCCGTCTCCGTCGACATCGAAGTGGATACCGTGGTCGATATCAAGGAACTCCGTACCGTCTCCGTCCAGGTCGATGACGATGGGGGGCA
>JAGNMT010000422.1 GCA_017991025.1 Verrucomicrobiales bacterium | reverse complement strand
ACCCCGATTACCGGAAATACCAGTCTTCCAAAGAAGGAAAGGGCGATATCAGCAGCCGCAACCACCGCTGCTGCAACATCCGCCCCCGCCGGTGAGATCTTCGGGCTCGGGGAGTCGACCGAGCTCAAGTGCTTTTCCGACCATGCGTGAGACCTGTTGCACGATGCCGTTAAGTGTTTCTTCGGCGGCCATGTAGTTGGCGGTGACGATATCCTCTTTCAGGGCGGCAAGCGCTGCGTCGTAGCCTTCGATGTCGTCATCGGTCAGCTCGCCCGCATGCTGCTTCTGATGAAGCGTTTCACCGAGTTTCGAGAAACTCCGATAGGAAGCCTGAGCATTCTTGTCGTTGAAAAAGGTGTCGATTTTGGCGACATTTTCCTGATACTCCCCTGACTGGAGGATCAGAGAACAGAGCTCGCGCGTCTTGTCGAGGATGGCAGAATTGGGAGAGAGGGTTTGCATGGAGATCGATACGCCAACTTTTGATTTATCACAACTCGCGATTCAGAGGCCGCAGCGGGGACTCCCCCGTCGCTCTTGCGGGAGGGAGCCGATGTACGGGAACCGTTACGGATTTCAGTTCGGTTGGGTTGTCGATCTGGCTCCGATGGGCACGGTTTTTTCACGGACTTCACGAGTGGCTTCGGAAATGTTTGCCGGTTTGCCGGTTTTTCCAATAGCGATGAGATCCTGGAGAATCCGCAGGGATTCTCGCTCGTAAGGGCCAAGCTTGTGCGGGTACTCGAGGCTTTTGTCATCGGGCTCCTCATCTTCGGCATCGCCGCGGGCCATGCCGCTGAGCTGTTCTTCGGAGAGATCATCCCGAAGGGTGAGCTTTTCCTCGAGGACGTTGTCCTGAGTCAGCTTATAGACGGTGAAAAGGCCCTTTTCCAATTCGCGGATTTCCGAAAATTGAGCAACGCGGGCTTTTCTACGTTCTTCCAGGTCCACTTCAGTAGCAGCAGTCTCCTCGATACGCTTTTGAAGATTGAGTGAAATAGTGTTTTTCGCGATCCGCTCTTTCTCTTCGGCAATATCTTTCAAGATGTACTCAAAGTCGGTTCCGGAGGCGACTCGGGATTCGGAGGCTTTCTGAAGGGTTTCAAAAGCGATGGGCTTTTCGAAAAAGGGAAGATACCGGCTGGGCTCGATTGGATCGACCACCAGGGCGTTCGGCAGGGTGGCCTCTCCGATATCGGCGATGTCCAGCATCGAAGGCAGACGAACTTCGGGAACGACCCCATGGCGTTGGGTGGAGTGACCATCGATGCGGTAGAAAGTCTGAATCGTGAGCTTCAAGGCTCCCTCCTGGCCTCCTTCGCGATTGAATGGAAGTGAGAGTTTGTTTGAGAGCACGGGGCGAAGTTGCTGCACGGTGCCTTTGCCGAACGTCGATTCGTCACCGACGATGACAGCGCGTCCATAATCCTGAAGTGCCGCTGCGAAAATCTCCGAGGCCGAGGCACTCGCACGGTTGATAAGCACGATCAGCGGCCCGCTGTAGACAGCCTCGCCGTTACGGGAGAATTTCTGATCGCGATTGCCTTTCCAGTCGATGGACTGAACGACAGGCCCTTTCCGGATGAAAAGACCGGTCATGTTGATCGCTTCCTCAAGAGAGCCACCGCCATTGTCGCGCAGGTCGATGACGAGCCCATTGATCCCCTCGATCGAGAGGCGAGTGAGGAGCCGGCGCACATCCGCTGTGGTGCTTGTCTGACCGCCATCCATGTCGGCATAAAAGGAGGGGAGGGTGATCCAGCCGAGCTTTTCATCGCTGCCGAGAGGGTCTTTCGTAATGATCAGGTCAGCCGTGGCAAGGCTGTCCTTGAGATCGATCTGCTCGCGGGTGATATCAACAAATTCAATTGCGTCCGGCTTCCCGGCAGGGGTGATTTTGAGACGAACCATTGATCCGATCTCGCCCCTGATGAGATCGACGATGTCGGAAAGCTTCATTTCAATGACATCAACAAATTCTCCGTCAGGTCCCTGAGCGACACCGATGACGCGGTCTTTCACCTTCAGTTTCGCTACGTTGTATGCGGGGCCGCCGACGACGAGTCCTTCGATCGTTGCCCCGCCCTGATCTTCATCTTTCTGCAGCATCGCGCCGATCCCGGTAAGAGACTTGTTCATCCCGATACGGAAATTGTCGTATTGCTGCTGGGAAAAATACTCGGAATGCGGGTCGTAGGCGGCAGCGATGGACTTGATAAAAAGGTTTGCCACGTCTGCCGTGTTGTTCTCCTTGATCCGCTTCAGGATGCGGTCATAGCGATCCGAGACTTTCTCGTAGATGGATTTCTTAGACTCCGCGTCGACGACTTCCTTTTTCGGCTCTTGACCGGCCTTTTCACGCTTCGCCGCATCTTCGATTTTCTTTTTGGCAACCGCCTCGGTGATCAGTTGCTCGCGGATGAGATCCCCTCCGATGAGATTGCGCCAGAGCAGGTCCCGCTCTTCGCCGGCGGTTGCCCAGGGAGAATCTTTTCTCGAGATCTCAACGGTACGATCCGAGTCGTAGGTAAACGTATTCGGAACGGCCAGCTTTTTCGCCATTTCTACCCGATCGTGGATGCGTTCCTCGTAGACCGCGAAGATTTCGAAGGCGGCGGGTATCCCTCCGTTGCGAACCTGATCGTCGATTGAGAGTTCATATTTGGCGGTGAAACCGTCGACATCCTCTTTGGTGAAGTAGATCCTGCTGTAGTCGAGTAACTCAAGGTAGGCTTTGAGGACCCGGGCCGACATCTTGTCGTTGAAGGGCTCCCGGAGAAAATGCTCCTCTTCGAGCATCCCCACCACGCGCAGGGCAAGGTCCCCATATTGGGTTTCATCCTGAGCTTGTGCCGAAGCAAGAAATCCTGCCGACAAGGTAAGGAGCAGGGCCAGGAAAGAGGTCTGGAAGGATTTGGCAGATAACATGAGGCTGGGTAGTCTGAAGGGTGACGGAGTCCGTGTTTCGTTCCTGCAAAACAGGAAAGCGCGAAAGGTTACACTGAAACGGTTACCCGGAAAAGCCTTTTGTCAGACGCAGATAGGCGTCCACAGCGTATTTCGCCCTTTTTGAGTCATTCAAGGGCCCGCAGAGTGAAATCCCGGGTTCTGAAAGCCCGTATTTCTCAGACGGCGTAATCTCAGTGGATCCTAAAGGCCGTGACGACGTTCGCTCTGTCCGCCTGGAATGGAGGCGCAGCCTCAACAGATCTCAGCTGCCATGGCAGAACTGCCGATGATTCCCGCTGTGTTTCCGAATCGGGCGGGAACGATCCGAAGATGATCATAACATTCCGCCGTGAGGGAGTTCTGAAGTGTCTTTTTGAGAGGCGCGAAGAGGATCTCCCCGGCATACGCGACCCCTCCACCGACGACGATGACTTCCGGGTTGAGCAGGTAGATGACACTCATGAGGCAGAAGCCGAGACAGGTAGCGACCTTTTCCCATACCTCCTGGGCGACGGGATCGCTTTTGGAGGCCATTTCGGCGAGCGCTTCGGGGGAATGATCTGTCGGCAGGGCGATGCCATTTTTGCGATAGACCTCTGCTGCCATGTCGGTGATCTGGCGGTTCCCGATGTAGCGCTCGAGAGCCCCGGTGTTGCCATAGGGACCGGGGACGCCGTTGAGATCGATGCTCATCTGGCCGATTTCACCGGCGGCAAAATTGGCTCCGCGATAGAGTTGGTGGTTCAGAACGAGCCCTCCGCCGACTCCGGTTCCGAGGGTGACACAGACGGCATGACCACACCCTTTCGCCGCGCCGTATTTCCATTCCGCGAAAGCCATGCAATTTGCGTCATTATCGATCACGGTGGGCAGTCCGGTTTTCGCCGCCATGATGTCGCGAAGCGGCACTTCGGACCAGCCCTTCACATTAGTGAGGTTGTAGGTGAAACCCGTGGAAAAGTTCACCGCCCCGGGGACGCCGATGCCGATGGCCGCTACTCCGGGGTGCAGACTTCGGATTTCCCCGACGACTTCGGCGATGCGGTCAATGAGAAGATCAGGATTGTCAAACTTCTGGGTGGGGATGCGGTAGACATCCGTTAAGAGAGTCTCCCCCTCTACGACGGCGAGTTTGACGGAAGTGCCCCCGA
>JAGNMT010000421.1 GCA_017991025.1 Verrucomicrobiales bacterium | reverse complement strand
CCGCCCGCCATCCAGGAAGTGAAGGCCTTGACATTGTGATCGCGACCATCGGTTCCTTCAGCGTGCGGGGTGCGTCCGAATTCTCCGCTCCAGATCACGAGAGTGTCCTTGAGCAGTCCGCGGGATTTCAGATCGGTCAGCAGTCCCCGCAGCGGTTTATCGACGGCGGCGCAGCTTTCCGGCAGTTTGGTGCCAATGTTAAAATGGTGGTCCCAGTCGCCGTGGTTGATCTCGACAAAACGCACTCCCGCCTCGACGAGACGACGCGCCATCAGGCACTTGCGACCGAAGTCGCCCGTCACCGCCTCACCGATGCCATAGAGTTGTTGCGTCGCTTCGGTCTCGGCGGCCAAATTCATCACTGCGGGCATCTCGCTTTGCATCTTGTAGGCGAGTTCGAAGGACTCGATGACGCCCTCGACTTGCGGATCTACCTTTTCACGCGCCAGCTTGTCGCGGTTAAATGCCTGGACGAGATCCAACTCTGCCCGCTGCGCGGTCGCGGGCAGACGCGGGCTGAGATTGGCCATTTGGGCGTCGGCAATGGGTCGCTTATCGGATCCGATGCGAGTGCCCTGGTGAATTGCCGGAAGGAAGGCACTGCCGTAGTTCTGCACGCCACCGAAGCCGCTCGGCGGAGTCAGGCTGATGAAGCCGGGTAGGTTCTCATTCAGCGAACCCAGCCCGTAGTGAGTCCACGCGCCGAGCGAAGGGCGCACGAACTGCGAACTGCCGGTGTGCATGCGCAGATACGCCTGTGGATGCGCGGGCAACTCCGTCTGCATGCCGTGGAGCATACACAGATCATCGGCGCATTGGGCCAGTTCCGGAAACAGCTCCGACATCCAGAGGCCGCCCTGCCCGTGTTGGGTAAATTCCCAGCGCGACCCCAGCAACTGAGCGCCGGGCCGCTCCGCCGGTTTGCCGGAGTCGGCATTGAGCTTTGGTTTGTAATCAAAGGTGTCCACATGCGAGGGTGCACCGCGCATGCAAAGGAAGATGACCCGCTTTGCGGTCGCGGCATGATGTATCTTTGCCGTCTCAGCCTGCGCCAAAGCGGCGAAGCTCATCCAGCCGAAACCCAGCGAGGTCTGCGTGAGAAAATAACGGCGTTTCATGGCGTGATTAGTTGAGGTAACGAAACTCGGCGCTCGCGAACAGGGCGCGGCAGATGCTGGTCCAGGCGTCGGATTCAGAAGCGGATTGGGCGATGGTTAGGAACGCCCGGGCAGCGGAAGTCTCTTCGCCTGTCGGCGGCCGTGAAAACGCGAGCAGACAAGCAATGCGGAATCGCGCCTCGAAATCGGTGTTTGGCGCCGATCGGAGGACGCGTGCGGCCATTGCCGTGGCCTGTTCGTTCACGAATTCGCTGTTCATCAGGTAGAGCGCCTGTGGCGGCACGATCGTGCTCTCACGCGCCCCGAGAACCGAAGTGGGGTCGGTGAAGTCGAAGACCGCGAGCGTCTCAGGCTGCACACTGCGGGCGACGGGCAGATAGAGGCTGCGAAAATTGCCGCCGGATTGCGCAATCGTTTCCTCTTTGAGCACATGGAAGCGCTCACCGCTGATCGGGCCATCTCCGGCGAGGCCTATCATTGACCCCATCGGAGGTTTCAGATCGAGCGACCCGCTCGCGGCGAGCATCGAATCGCGGAGCGTTTCCGCATCGAGCCGGCGGGTGCTCATGCGCCATAATAGGGTATTGTCAGGATCCGCCGCAAAGTTTTTCTCATCGTGCTGGGTCGCGAGTTGATAGGTGCGGCTGAGGACGATTTTGCGAACGAGTTTCCTGATGGACCAGCCCTCCGCGACGAAGTCGCGGGCGAGAAAGTCGAGCAACTCCGGATGCGAGGGTTCCGCCCCGGTGGAACCAAAGTTGTCGACGCTGCTGACGAGCCCCCGGCCGAAGAGCCAGTGCCAGACCCGATTCACGATGACCCGCGAGGTCAGGGTGTTTTCCGGCGAGGCGATCCACTCGGCGAGTTGGAGACGGCCACTGCTTTCCGCGGGAATGGTGATTTCCACCTTGTGAGATAAAAAAGCGGGCAGGCCGCGAGGGACATTGTCCTCTTCCTTTTCGATGCTGCCCCTATTGAAGAAGGGACTATCGGCGATGATCTCGAAGCCGCTAGTGCGCCTCCCGCGACCGCCCTGGCCACCCCCACCCGGACCTCCGCCCGGCCCGCGTCGTGGCGCGGCCGTGGTCGGACGATCACTCACTCCCATGACGCGGGGTTTCAGGCTGCCGTCAGCGTTGAATGCCGCGAGATCGATTTCAAGCTGCTTGGCGCTGGTAATGATGCGCACGATGTCAAAGCTCGTGAGGTCGGAGGTGCTGGATTTGCCTTTGTTCCCGGCGTTCGGCCTCCGTTCCGCAAGTGCCGCATCCCGTTGTGCGGTGAGACTGTCAAGGCGGGCCTTCTTTTCTTCCCAAACGACGGGGTCCATACGCCGGTCGAGCACGCCAAGCCCGGCCCCGGCGGGGATTTCGATCAAGGTCGAGGCATTTCGTGCCTGCACCCCGCCGGGTGTGCCAAAATGGGTTTCACTACTTAAAAAAATGCCCGCCAGTGCCGTGTAATCACGCTGCGTGATCGGGTCGAACTTATGATCGTGGCACCGGGCACAGGAGACCGTCTGGCCAAGAAACGCCAGCGAGACCGTCTCGATCTGCTCATCCGCGAGATCCACTGCAAACTGACGCGGATCCGTTTCGTTGAGAGCCTTCGCTCCGATGGCGAGGAATCCCGTGGCGATCTGCTTTCGGGCCCGATCTTTCTCGTCCGGGGAAGGCAGAAGATCGCCGGCGATCTGCTCACGGATGAACTGATCGAAGGGCTTGTCGACCAGAAAGGACTCAATGACATAATCCCGGTATCGCCACGCTTCGGGCAGCGTCACATTAACATCACGGCCGGTGCTTTCGGCATAGCGGGCGACGTCGAGCCAGTGTCTCGCCCAGCGTTCCGCGAATTGACGGGTCGAGAGCAGGGAATCGACGATGGCAGTGATGTCAGGATTTTTAATGAACCGTTCGACGGCCTCCGGCGGAGGCGGCACTCCGGCCAGATCCAGGTAGAGTCGACGCAGAATCGAGTTAAGGTCTGCATCAGGTACCGGACTGAGATTCCAGGCATCGAGAGCGGCCAGGATGAATTGATCGATGGCGTCGCGCGACCAGGTTTCATTCTTCGGGAGCGGAGCCTGCGGGCTGAGGAGAGGCTGGTAAGACCACCACGATTCGGAATTGGGAGCGGCCGTTTTCAACGGAGCCGGGGTGCCCTCGCGCGGATCGGGCGCTCCCTCGCGGACCCACTGTTCAAAATCGGCAATGACGCTGTCCGGAAGTTTGCCCCCTTTGTTTTTCGGCGGCATGGCGGTGTCCTCGTCGGTGTAGCGAATCGCTGCGATGAGGAGACTCTCGTCGAGATTTCCCGGCACCACCGCAGGGCCGGTGTCGCCACCGAGGCGGATTCCCTCACGTGTATCGAGTAAGAGAGCGCCCTTCACTTTTTCTGCCTCAGCGGAATGACAAGAGTAACACTTCTCGGCGAGGACAGGACGGATGCGCGATTCGAAAAAGGCATTCTGTTCCGATGTGATCACGTCTGCCGCCGAGGCGTGACCCAAGGCGGCGAGGAGAAGGAGGACTTTCATGCTGTTATCGAATGAACAACGGCCTTGCGACAAAGTTTCGTCAAAATCCAGAAAGTGAGATCGCCTCCCTCCGGGCCCACATCAGTACGCGTGACGGTCAGGGCGGGATTGATTTCGGCTTCGCCTCCATTTTTCTCCGTTCGACTGAGGCTCACTGCGAATTTCGAAGTAATAGGGGTCAGGCAACATTTCTTGACAGAATCCCTCTACCTTACCCCATTTTGTCAAAAAATGTCGCGTAACCCCGGGATCTTGTCGAAACTCGCGATCTCGCCAGACGGCCGACATCTCGTTTGTTATCACTCATCTGAAAAGGCGTTCTAACGGCTAAAGATCGACGAGTAAACGAACGCCGGAGAGGGAGCTAGGGCCGCTATTTCGTGCAAAATCATTGACTCCCCCGGCCAAATCGGGTAATTCTTGCCTGCGATGGACCTGAACGCTCCGGACTTG
>JAGNMT010000420.1 GCA_017991025.1 Verrucomicrobiales bacterium | reverse complement strand
CGGGAAGCGGGGTGGTTGAGGACATATCATCCGGTAAAAAATGATGGCGCGCTTTCAGACTCTTCAGCATGGAATTCAGTGTCGAGGTGGCATCCGTGATCGAAAGCCGCCCCGGCACCCGTTGGACCGAAACTCGAACGAAACCGAGTTCGGGAATAGCTGACGTCATTAAATCGACGCTTCTATCGGCTTTCATTGTACCAATCCATTGGGCGGCTCGTCGATGATCGGCATGATCTGCCCATCCCCAAGCGATTAGTAAGTTGACGTCGAGCAGGTATTTCATGGGAAGTCGTTCAGCATCTCCCTAACGGTTGCTGTGGTGAAGGGTTGATCGTCTGCGAGCGGGGCAAAGATCTCGGCCCCGGTGAACTCACAGCGAACCTTCCCGACGGCCCCCGTTTCTCCCGACCCGTTGGCAGCCCTGCGCAGGTACTCCGAGACAGTTAATTGCGCCTGTTTCGCTCGAAATCGAATTTTACGCGCTTCGTCTTCTGTTACCTTAAAGCTGATCGTTTTCATGGGTAATACCGTATTACGACCGCTGTCGAAATTCAAATGGGAATAAAACGGGGGCTTTGGAATTTGGATTCGCTCAATTTAATGCCGCAGGGCTCTTCCCCCACCTCGTTCACGTGACTTGTCGGTTTCTTTCATAGAGAGGCAGAATGCATTCATGAAGTTCGCGATTTTTGCCTGCCCGTGTCTGTTTCTCCTCTCTTCTGTCGCGATGGCCCGGGAAGCCGGAGTCGCCAAGGTGGACATCACACCGACGGAATCCGTTCCGCTCGCGGGCTACGGAGGGAAAACACGGATGTCGTCGCGGGTCGATCATCCGATCTGGATCAAAGCGCTCGCCTTGCGCGATGAAGGCGGCGCGATTTCGATCCTCGTCACGGCCGATCTCGTCGGACTGAGCGATAAGATGGTCGATCGCATCGCCGGATCAGCCCTCGAAAAACACGGTATCCCGAGGGAGCGGCTCATCCTGAACTCTTCGCATAACCATAGCTGCCCCGTGACCGAGGATGTGCTCTGGCTCTATTACGAATTCACTCCGGAGGAAGCGGCCGCGAAGGATCGATACACCGCGAAACTCTATGAGCAATACGACGCCGTCATCGCCGCTGCCATCGCTGATCTCGAACCGGCTGAACTCGCCTTTGAGCAGGGTCTCGCCGGTGTCGCGGTAAATCGTCGTCGCTCACGGGGGCCGGAAAGCCGCGGCTTCGGCGGGCAGGTCGATCAGGATGTCCCGGTGATGACGATCCGGTCCGGCGACACACTCAAGGGCATTGTCTTCGGTTACTCCTGCCATACGACGGCGCTGGGAGGGCTGAGCATCAATGGCGACTACGCCGGGTTCGCCCAACTCGAACTGGAGCAGTCCTGTCCAGGCGCGGTGGCGCTTTTTGTGCAGAATTGCGGCGGCGATGCCAATCCGCTCCCCCGCATCCGGGGCAAAGACCTCGAGGCGGTCGCCCTTGCCACGATGTATGGGAAAATCGTCGCCGAGGCGGTGCGTCAGGTCGTAGCAGGGACGATGATTCCGCTGAAGGCACCTCTCAAGGCAGTCATGGGAGAGACGTCTTTGTTTCTCCAGCCCGGGCTTCCACTCGCGGAATTGAAAGAGAGGCTCCCCAACCTTACCGGAATGCCGAAACGGGAGTTCGAGCATTTCATCCGGCAATATGAAACCCTCGGCGACCTGCCCGACCGGGTGAAGTACCCGATCCAGGTGTGGTCCTTTGGTGATGAGTTGACTTTCATCGCTCTCACCGGCGAGACCGTGGTGGATTATTCGCTCAAGTTTAAAGGTATCTATGGATGGAACAACACCTGGGTCTGCGGCTACAACAACGATCTCCTCAGCTACGTGCCGTCGGCCCGCGTCTTGGGAGAAGGGGGCTACGAAGGGGTTACCGGGATGTTTGAATACGGGCATCGTGCCCCCTACACGGAAACGGTCGAGGAACAGATCACGGCGGAGGTGGCGGAGCTGGTGGCGGAGGTGTTGAAAAAATAAGCCATTAATAATCAATTTGTTATAAGCAAAAGAAGGAAAACTCAAAAAAATACTTGTTCTTGTGAACATCTTATTGTTAACTGTTCTCATGAGCAGCTATAATCGTGTTACATTAATGGGAAACCTGACTCGCAACCCCGAGCTCAGAAAGACAAAAACCGGAGCCACTGTCACCGAACTGGGCATCGCCTTGAATCGGGTTTGGAATGGTGAAAATGGACAACGGCAGGAGGAGACGACTTTCGTCGATGTTACTGTTTGGGGGCGCAATGCAGAGAATGCGGCGCAGTATCTTCAAAAGGGCCGAAGCGTCCTCATTGAAGGGCGTCTCCAATTGGAAACGTGGCAGGATAAGCAGAGCGGCCAGGAACGTTCGAAACTAAAGGTGGTCGCCGACACCATTCAGTTTCTCCATTCTAATCAGGAATCGGCGTCTCCCTCCGCCTTATCCGCTCCGCCGGAGCCCGTTTCAGAAGACAGGTCCGGGAGACGATCAGATGGAGACCGTTCGGATCGGCGCCCTGATGACAGAAGGCCGGATGACAGAAGGTCGGGACAACGCCACGAGGCGGCTTGAGGGCGCAGCGTTAGCTTCACCCCACTTCAGCAATCTCTTAAGGTTGATCTGACAAAATCCTTACATACGGATTTGCCCAGTCGGCGGGTCCGTCGGGGAGAAGACCGATCGACCCTTCGGCGGGGATGCCGGGAAACGTCCCGGCGTCCCTTCCGTTGATTTTGAGGAAGAGCGTATCGCCCTTCAGGATTCCTTCTATCCTGTTGTAGCTCCCGGTCTTTTCGAGGTGGGGGCCGCTTGGGTCTATCGGGATTTTGGTGCCTCTGATCGAGAGATTCGGGGTGCCGGATTTTTCGTTGAGCTTCACATCGACAATAAAACCGATGTCGCCTTTGAAGATTTCCGTGGTGGTTAGTGGTGCCGCTCCGGCCCCGGAGACCAGTTCCCAGTCCCGGGACTTCCATCCTTCTCCCTTGTTCCAGCCCGTTAAGTCCACGCCGTTGTAGAGACAGCGAAAGCCGCGGTCAGCGATCGCGATGTGTTCGGGTTTGATGGGTGTGTCGGCAAGTTCTTTGATCCGCACGTTCCGGTATTCGACCACGCCCCCTTCACTCTCAAGGCAGAGGTAGCCCTTTCTGGGTATGCATTCGGTGCCTCGTGTCACAACCTTGCCGTTGACGGCGAGGGAGATCTCTCCATCACGGCCCTCGATGCGGTAATGATTCCATTCCGGGCTGGGCTTGGAGCGGTTTTCGATGGGAAACGCCCGTGAGCCGCTCCGTCCGTTCACCGGAACCATTGAGGATCCATGAATGGGGAAGATGTCCCCGTGGGTGGTGTGGCTCGCGGCATTGCCGTAGGCGTTCTCAAGCACTTGAATCTCGATTCCTTTAATAAATGGCTGGCCGCGCGCCGAGATGTCGTCAGCCCAGGCAAAAACGCCCGCATTTCCTTTAGGAACGAGATGCCGCCATTCCAGTTCAAGAATAAAGTTTTGATACATCCGCCCGGTCCGGATTTCCCCAACCGGCTTGCCTGAGCAGACGAGAGTGCCGTCGTCGGTGAACTTCCAGGTCGATGGCGCTGTGTTCACGACGACCCAGCCGGTCAGGTCTTTGCCATTGAAGAGGGGACGAAAGCCCTCGCTATCCTCAGTATGGGCGAGGGTGGTGAAAAGGAGGAGGGCAAGAGTGGCGGAGAAGTGGCGCATGGGAGGATTTCAGCCGATTCTCCTCCTTCTGGCAATCCCGCGATGAAGGCGCGTATGAGGGGGGGCCTTGCGGGTGTCCTCACGCGAGCAAAAGAGCCCGGTGATGTTGCCCCGCGTTTATCTCGAAGCATCGGTTGTGCCGCGCGTCTTTACATGAGTTTGAGGAGTTTGTGTGAACACAAACGACGGAAACGACGGGAAATGTGGGCCGAATCCCCGTTTTCCGCAGGGGGGCGGGATAACTCCGACAGGCTGCTAGAGTCAGACTATTTTCGCCTCACTCACCCGGCGAACCCAGGGCTTGACTTCGGGAACAGATTTTGAATAATCAGGGGAGCTCATGAGAATAGGACCTGAATT
>JAGNMT010000419.1 GCA_017991025.1 Verrucomicrobiales bacterium | reverse complement strand
CTCCTCAATCGCATCGTCAGAGTATCGAGGTCAGGATCCGTTCAGCGTTGAATCATTGGCTTCGGAAGCTATTAATTCACGGGGTCTGTCCCTCCCCGAATTTTGTCCCTCCCCGAATTTCCCTCCCCGAATTTCCCTCCCCGAATTTCCCTCCCCGAATTGGCAGTCCCCATAGCAGGTTTCAGATTTTCAGCTTTTCCCTCAATGGCCCGCGACTTCACCGGGGAACCTTTAAAAACCCAATGAACTCGTCCCGCCTTACGCCATCGGCAGCGTGGCGATGTTCCGGGTCATCCAGCGCCTTGCTGCTTTTTGAAAATGATGATCAACCATTGGATCTCCTTGACAAGTTCAGTCATAATAGCATAGTCATGTTATGAAATCCCATATCAGTGCCACGATCGACAATCAGATTTTGGAGGATTTGAACCGTTTCGGAAGGGAAGAACGTCGTTCCCGGAGTCAGATCATTGAGATGGCCCTGGAGCAATTTTTGCAGAAGCGGAGCGGGCCGGACGATGAGATTGTCACCTCTGGGGGGCGTTTTGCCGGCCAGTTCACGCGGGAAGAAACCTATGAGCGTTGAGGAACTAGCAGGCCGCATCCTGCTGGATACGAACGTGCTCATCTACGCCACGCTCGCAGGCGATCCGCGCCATGCCAGGGCGCGGGATCTGCTGTCCCAGCGGCATCGCACTGGAGTGGAGCTTTTTATTTCGGTGCAGAATCTTGCCGAGATGTATCCAAACCTCACCGGCCCCAAGAATCAGCCACCAGACACTCCTGAGTTGGCGCGCAACAAGATCCGTTCGCTGGCCCGGTTGCGCGGGCTGACGGTTCTGCCGCTGACGCTGGAGACGGCCCAACTCGCGCTGGATTTATGCGTGACGGACGGAGTGACCCGGCAGGCCTATTTTGACCGGCAACTTGCGGCGCTGATGATCCGGGAAAACATCCCGCTCATTCTGACCGAAAACGTGAAGGATTTTACAGGGATTGAAGGCATCACGCCGCTCAACCCCTTTGCCTGAATCTCCCTACAAGAGCGGCGTTATCTATCACAGCGTAATAGGTGACCGGGGCAAGAGAGATACCCCGAACAGCTCGGACGGTGTCGTGGAGAATTGGAGTTCCCACCAGGCGGGTGAGGCTTCCGAGTTGCTCGTACCTTCAGACCACGGCTCCTACAAGCATCCCCGGGCCATTGCCGAGCTGAAGTGTATTCTCTATCTGCACGCGGGGATCTGAACAGCAATTGCCCCCGCATTTCCGCATCTGCTGTGATTAGCGATGCGGATACTGCTGCCAACTTGAGTGTTCGCGAGTTTTGGGATTTGCTGTGGGTATGGCTCCCGCTTCCAAAAGCGCGACTCACGAAAAGTTTTCGAACGATTACCGCTGCAAACCGCCGGGTCATGAACGACGCGTCACCCAGCCGCGGGACACGCTCGACCGGTGAGCCGCTCTATCGGGCAAACACCCGCGCTTTACAACCTGACTCCGGGCACCCTGATGAAGATTCACCACCTCCCTGTCAACGAGGCTCTGGCCAGCCTGAAAAGCGATTTCTCCGGATTGAGTGATGTCGAGGCAGATCGGCGGCTTGCGGAGTTCGGCTCCAATACGGTGGAGGAAGTCGCACGCGAAGCGCTATGGCTCACTTTTGCCAGGGAATTCGTCCACTTTTTCGCGATCATTCTCTGGGTGGCGGCGGGCCTCGCATTTTTCGCCGAATGGAACGATCCGGGACAGGGAATGGCGGCGCTTGGATTCGCCATCATCGGTGTCATTGTGATCAACGGTATCTTCTCCTTCTGGCAGGCCCATCGTGCCGAACAGGCGCTGGCAGCCCTGAAAAAATTGCTGCCGAATTCGACCAAGGTCATGCGCTCGGGCGTGGTGAAACCGGTGCCTGCGTCGGTGCTGGTGCCGGGCGACGTGATCCTGCTCGAAGCCGGTGACATCCTCCCCGCCGATTGCCGCCTCATCGAAGCATTCGGCGTACGGGTGAACAATGCCACCGTCACCGGTGAATCCGTGCCAGCTTCGCGCGACGCCGAGCCCTGCGACAGGCCCGATGCCATGCATAGCCGCAACACGCTCCTCGCCGGCACGTCGCTGGTCTCCGGCGAAGCAAAAGCCCTCGTCTTTGCCACCGGCTCACACTCGGCGTTCGGCCTGATCGCAAAACTGACACAGGCGACGGACGATACCGGTTCGCCCCTCCAGATCGAGATCATACGAGTCAGTCGCATAGTCGCTGGGCTCGCACTCGCCCTTGGGGTGACGTTTTTCTTCATCGGCCAGGCCATTGGTCTCCCCTTCTGGGCGACTTTCATTTTTGCCATCGGAATCATCGTCGCGAATGTCCCGGAAGGGCTACTTCCTACGGTCACACTGGCACTCGCAATGGGTTCACAGCGCATGGCCCGGCGAAATGCACTCATCCGCCATTTGCCAGCCGTGGAATCGCTCGGTTGCACAACGGTAATTTGCACCGACAAGACCGGCACACTCACACAAAATCTGATGTCGGCGAAACAGCTTTTCATCGCCGGGCGAATCGTCGAAACCTTCCCGGATCAACTCGCGACACTCGCGAAGGCCCATCGCCGCTTTTTCGAAGTCGCGGCCTACTGCCACGATTTGAAAGAAACCCGGGCACCCGGCGGATCGCGCTGGCTCGGCGATCCGATGGAAGTGGCACTCGTCCAACTCGCCTCCGACGTATTGCCGGGGCTGCCGCCAAATCCACGCATCAACGAGATCCCGTTCGACTCGGAACGCAAACGTCTCTCCTCGATTCATGCCACAACCGATGGACAGGTGCTGTATTGCAAAGGCGCGCCGGAGGCGGTGCTACCGCTTTGCACTGCGACGGTAATGGATGACCGTGTTGTAGCGATTTCGGGTGAAACGACCGCAGCCTTCTCTCGTGCGGCGCAAACCATGGCCGAGCAAGGCCTTCGCGTCCTCGCATTCGCCTGGCGGGAATTTCCCGGCACTGTCGACCTGGCAACTGCGGAAACAGGGATGACCCTGGCAGGTCTCGTTGGCCTCGAGGACCCGCCCCGCCCGGAAGTGACCGACGCCCTCCATCGATGCCGCGATGCAGGCATTAAAGTGATCATGATAACGGGCGACCATCCCCAAACGGCCACCGCGATCGCCCGCGAAATCGGTCTGGTCCAGTCCGCCACACCCACCGTGATCACCGGTGAACAACTCGGACACCTTTCCGACAGCCAACTCCAGATCGCCCTTGATTCACCGGAGATCATTTTCGCCCGCGTCGTCGCTGAGCAAAAAATGCGCATCGTCGGAGTACTGCAAAAGAAGCGCGAAATCGTTGCGGTGACTGGCGATGGAGTCAATGATGCACCTGCCCTGCGGAAAGCGGATGTTGGTATCGCGATGGGGCGCAGTGGAACCGATGTCGCACGCGAGGCCGCCGACATGGTGCTGCTCGACGACAACTTTGCAAGCATCGTTGCCGCGATCGAGGAAGGCCGGGCGGTTTTCACCAACATTCGCAGTTTCCTCACCTACATTCTCACCTCGAATGTGCCTGAATTGATCCCCTATCTCGCGTTTGTCGTCTTTCGTATTCCACTTCCCCTGACCATTATTCAAATTCTGGCGGTCGACCTGGGAACCGACCTCGTGCCCGCTCTCGGCCTCGGCGCGGAAAAGCCTGCTCCTGAAATCATGAAGGCACCTCCGCGCCCGCGCACCGACCGGCTCCTGAACTGGCCTCTCCTCGCGCGGGCTTACCTCTTTCTTGGTCCCATGCAGGCCGTCGCGGCAATGAGCGCCTACTGGTACGTCCTGCATCGCGGCGGGTGGCGGTTTGGCGAACAACTGGCGGCCCACGATCCGCTTTACCTGCAGGCAACCACGGCCTGTTTGGGTGCCATCGTCGCCATGCAAATCGCCAACGTCTTTCTGTGCCGCAGCGCCCGACGTTCAGCCTTTTCATTCAGCGTCTTCAGCAACAAGCTGATCCTCGTCGGCATCGCCGCTGAGATCGCGGTCATCACCCTGATCAGTTACACGCCCTGGGGAAACTCTCTTTTCGGCACCGCTCCCCTTCCGGCGGAAGTCTGGCTCTTCA
>JAGNMT010000418.1 GCA_017991025.1 Verrucomicrobiales bacterium | reverse complement strand
CGGAGTCATGACTGGGCGCAGGAGCAATTTACGCCGTTTCATCAGCTCAAAGAAATCGACCCCGGGGCACGCGAATCGATGGGGCGTATTTTGCGCCATTCGAAGCACGGGGGTGGGGCAAATCCGAGCTTCCTCTATGTGGGTAATGAACTTGAAGGCAATGCGCTTCACACGATTTCGGATGTCCTCGGGATCGCCATCGCGGGCGAGGAGAAAGTAGGAGGGTGGTTCGGCGAATGAGCCGAATTCGAATGCGGGGTAGGCCAGGGGGAGTGGCCCCCGGTTGCCCCTGTCAGGTTAGTGACCAAACCCTCTTCAATGGGTTGACGGGATCATACTTCCAGGGTGGTCAAACTCGTTTCGTTGGACGATATTCGGGCTGCTTATGAAATTCCCCACCTCCCGCCCTGCTCCTCACCCCCATCGTATCCGCATCGCGTTGACGGGAGGACCCGGTGGCGGAAAGACGACGGCGGTGGATTTGTTCCGCCGCGAGATGGGGGAAGGGGTGGTTATTGTGCCCGAAGCGGCGACGATGATGTTTACGGGTGGGTTCCCGCGTTATCCGGAGAAGGATGCGATTCGATCGGCGCAGTTGGCGATTTACCATGTGCAGCGCAACCTCGAGGACATCCAGGCGACCCGATATCCTGACCGTATCCTACTCTGCGACCGCGGAACGTTAGACGGGGCCGCCTACTGGCCCGAGAATAACGGGGATTTTTTTGAGGCGCTCGGCACGACCCCGGAGGCGGAGTTGGCCCGGTATGACGGAGTCATTTTTTTTGAAAGTGCCGCTGTCGGCGGTCTAGGAATCGAAGGCGGGAACCCGATCCGTCGCGAGACCTTGGAGGAAGCGGTGGCGCTTGATACGAAGCTGCGTCATTACTGGTCCCGGCATGAGCGCTTTGTGGTTGTGCACCACAACCGGAGTTTTTTCAAAAAGATCTCCTACGGGCTCGCGATACTCGATGAAATGGTGTCCGAACTCAGTAAAGCGAAACAGGGAAGCCTATGATAGCGGGGGTGCAGAGGAAACGGAAATCGGTTGACCGAAACGACGGAGCACGCGTTTACTGCTCAAGATCCCTCTTTATGAAGATCCCGTTCTTTTCTCTCGCCCTTTTTGTTTCCTTATTCGGTCGTCTCGGTGCCGCCGACCCTCCTAACATTGTCTTTTTTCTCACTGACGACCAGACGACGAGCACGATAGGATGTTACGGCAATGCAATCGTGCAGACACCGAATATCGATGGTCTCGCCGCCCGGGGGGTGCGATTTGAAAACGCCTTTGTCAGTCAGGCGATTTGCTGGGTGAGTCGCACGACGATCCTTACCGGCCTGACAGGTCGCAGTTATGGCACCCCGGACAATCCCGAGCAGACCAGGGCAGACGCGGGGGAAACACTTTACCCTGACCTCCTGCGCGAGCAGGGCTACCGCACTGGATTCTACGGGAAATGGCACGTGAAGATGCCAGCCGGATACAAAGGTGAGGATCACTTCGACGAGTTCGAAGCGGTCGGTCGAAATCCCTATTACAAGAAACAGCCCGACGGGAGCCTCCGGCACGAAACGCAGATCATCGTGGACCGCGGCATTGACTTTGTGAAGAGCCAGCCAAAGGGCAAACCTTTTGCTCTCAATATGTGGTTCAACGCCTGCCATGGCGAAGATAGCGATCGTCGCCCCGGGATAGGCTTTTACCCCTGGCCGAAGACAGTCGACGGTATGTATGACGACGTCGAGATGTATCCGCCCAGGCTGAATGATCCGGCCATTTTCGAGAACTTGCCGGAGTTCTATCAGACCTCTCTTTCACGTGAGCGTTATTTCTGGGCGTTGAACACGCCGGAAAAATATCAGACCAACATGCGCGCCTATTACCGTATGGTAAGCGGAATCGACGGGGAGATCGGGCGTTTTATGAAGGTGCTCGAAGAGGCCGGACTCGCGGAGAACACCATCATCGTGTATTCCGCCGACAATGGTTACCACATGGGCAATCGTGGTCTCTCCGGGAAGTGGTCGCATTTTGAAGAGTCGATCCGGGTGCCTCTCATCGTTGCCGATCCCCGCGTCCCTGAATCCGAGAAGGGCAAGGTCTCCGATGCCCTCGCTTTGAACCTTGATCTGCCATCGACATTTCTGGATTGGGCGGGAGCAGCGGTCCCCGGTCGATATCAGGGGCACAGTCTCAAACCGGTCGTGTCTGGCGTGAAGCCGGCGAACTGGAGGACGGAGACCTTTCACGAACATTTTGCGGTGAGAAATCGCATCCCGGCCTGGGAGGGGATTCGAACTGCGGAGTTCAAATACGCCCGCTATTTTGACGAAGGCAATTACGAGTTTCTCTATGATTTGAAGAACGATCCAGACGAATTGAAGAACCTTGCCGGGGTTCCTGCGCAATCGGCGATACTGAAGACGATGCGTGAACGCACTACTGCGGTCGTGGCCGAACTCGGCGGTCCGATCGCTCCTCTGAAAGGGAAGTTTATTCCCTCGACCGATGCCCACCCGGTTGCCTCCGCCGCGGTCGGGACAAAGCCGGACAAAGAGGGCTTTGTCAGGGTTTTCGACGGCAAGAGCCTCCGGGGGTGGGAGGGCGATCCGCAATACTGGTCCGTCGAGGAAGGGGCTCTCACCGGCGTCACCGATGGTTCGTTGAAGATGAATCATTTTATCTCCTGGACGGAATCGACGATTCGGAATTTTGACCTTCGGGTGAAAGTGAAAGTGACGGCGGGAGGGAACAGCGGCATTCAATATCGCGGCATCTCGCGGCCGGAACTCGGTCTTGATGTGGTGAGCGGTTACCAGTGCGATATCGTGGCGAATACGCCCGACTACAATGGCATGCTCTACGAGGAGAAGGGGCGCAAGATCCTCTCACACACCGGCGAAAAAGTGATCATCGATACGGAAGGGCAGCCCTGGGTGACTGGAACGATGGAGGTGAAGAAATTCGCTCCCGACGAGTGGCACGACTATCGGGTGCTCGTGCAGGGGAATCATCATCAGCACTGGATCGATGGGCATCCCACGGCTGACCTCCTCGATTTCGATGAAAAGGGCCGGGTCCTCGAGGGTATTCTGGCCGTGCAGGTCCACGTCGGTCCGGCGATGAAGATTCAATTCAAGGATTTTAAGATTCATCACCTGCCTGACGATCTCCCTCTGGAGAAAGCCGCTGACCACCCCATTCCCGCCGATTCCTACGGCGTGAAACCTCAGGGCAAGGTGCCGGCGGATTGGAGGGCCCCGGTTTATGGCAACCGGTGAAGGGCGCATCTGTTGAGCTATGAACGATTCGAAGCATCTTCGTTTTGATAAGCAGTGAGGGATTCGTCCCGAGTTGCCGCATCGCCTTTTCCCTTGCTTGTCGACCGCTCTTCATTCACTCTGTTCCGTCTCGTTCGCCCGTTTATCCATGTCTCCGACCAATTCATCCTCTTCCGGATGGGAGCCGCCCCCGCCGGAAGCGCTCCAGCGTATGCTGCCGCAGTATGAGATTACCGGCATCCTTGGACGTGGCGGGATGGCAGCAGTTTACAGAGGTCGCCAGATCAAACTTGATCGCGATGTTGCAATCAAAGTCCTGCCCGAAACGTTTACCAAGGGTGCCGACGAGTTGAATTTCGCGGCGCGATTTCTTCTCGAGGCTCGTGCCATGGCTAAGATGGATCACCCTGCCATTATTTCGGTGTATGACTTCGGTGAGACCGCAGAGGGACAGCTCTATTTCATCATGGAGTTCATCGACGGGATGAACATTCATCAGTATTTGCAACACCATGGCGGTAGTTTGCCCCAGGAGCATGCTATCTCGATCACTTCCCACGTTCTTGACGCGCTGGAGTATGCGCATCTTCACGGAGTCATCCACCGTGACATCAAACCTGCCAACATTCTCCTGAATCGCGAAGGCCGGGTCAAGATCGCCGACTTTGGTTTGGCAAAACGCTTTGGTGACGGGATCGATGAGTCTCTGGCGCTGACGAAGAGTGATGTCACTGTCGGCACGCTGGATTTTGTTGCTCCTGAATCTTACGACAGTGATCGGACGCCGGATCATCGTGCCGACGTTTATGCCATCGGGGTCATGCTATACCAAATG
>JAGNMT010000417.1 GCA_017991025.1 Verrucomicrobiales bacterium | reverse complement strand
GTCGGATTGGTCGTCGCGAAGTCAGAGCGATCAAGTTTAAATCCGGCTCCTTCCCGTTCGGGCTGATAGCTGAAGATCACGTTTCTTCCGGGTTCGCAGGCGAGGAAGGTGCCGATCCATTTTTCTCCGAGGGCACCGTTTTCATAAAAGACATTTCCAGTTGGCGAGCCGCCTCCATAGACGTCTCCGGCCGGAGTGATTCCGGGATTTTCCTGTCGCCACTCCGCTATCGGGATGGTTTGTCCGGGGCGTTTGTCGACGCGCCAGCTGCGTTGCCCGTCGTTGGAGGAAAACCCGAAGTTCGCGTATTCCATGAGCCAGGAGACGCGGCAGGCAGGCGGGTCGTCGTTGTCATTCTGGAAAATGTCGCCGAGTGAGTTGATCGATTGTTCGTAGGAGTTGCGATAATTGTGACCAATGATTTCGGCATTCGTGCCGTCGGGATTCATGCGCACGGTGAAACCACCGACATAAACATGACCGTCGTCGCTCGGTTTTCCGGAGAGTTCGTCGGGATTGTGGGGAAAGGTGAAAGGGCCGATCGGTTTGGGCCGGTAATCGCCGTAAATGGTGAAAGTTTTGCCTGATTTGTCGGTGAATTGGCCGCCGGTATTGCCCGAGTTGAAATACCATTTTCCATCAGGCCCGACTGTGACGGAGTGCAGGGAGTGATCGTGATTCTGGCCGCTGAATCCGGTCAGGAGAATTTCCCGGGTGTCCTTAGCCGGGTCGAATTTGAGATCGCGGTCCACATCCGTGTAGACAAGAAGGTGGGGTGGCTGGGAGACGACGATTTTGTTGTCGATCACGGCAATCCCGAGCGGGGCGATGAGGAGCGGTTCCTGCACAAAGGTGTGGCCGGAATCTGCCTTGCCATCACCGTCGGTGTCTTCGAGCACCAGGATTCGGTCACCTTCGGGCTGGCGGTCAAAATTCTTACGGTAACGGACGCCCTCGGCGACCCAGATCCGGCCCTTGAGGTCGATGTCGATGTTGGTCGGGTTAAACAGCTCCGGCGACGAGGCCCAGAGAGTAACCTCGAGACCTTCGGGAACGACGAAGAGGTCGTTCGGGACCATCTCGGCGGCGGCTTCGGGGTAGATCTTTTTTTCCTGGGCAGAGGCGGGGGTGAGAGCCGGAGGCAGGGTGGCGGTAAGAAGGGCTGCGAGGAGGCGGCGGGGGCACATCATGGTGAATTGCATTAACGGGGCAGAAAATGGGGACTTTGGACCACGGAACTGGTCTCTTCAAGCCCCGGTCGAGACTGGATTACGTCTCGAGGCGTCCTTTGCCGGAGATTTTGCGTATCGTTGCTATGATTGATTGCTTGCTAAACGGTTTTCAATTCGCAAAGTGTCCCTTCTATGGCCGGAACCTCCAAGCCCCTTCTGATTTTCGATTTTGACGGCACTCTCGCGAACACGATCGAGACCGGCATTGCCATCTACAATGAACTGGCCGCAGGCTACGGACTGCGGTCCGTGACTGTTTCTGAAGTGCGGGAGCTGCGCAAGCTGAACACCCGTGCCCTGCTCGATGAACTGAACATTTCGCGTCTCATGGCGGTGAAGCTGGGGGCGCACATTCGCAAGGTCTTGCACGACCGGATGGATCAGGTGGAAATGATCAAGGGGACCCGCGATGCGATACGCGAACTCCATCGCGAGGGATTCCGCCTCGGGATTCTCAGTTCGAATTCGGCTGACAATGTCCGCATGTTTATCAAGCGCTTCGAGTTGCTTGACTGCTTTTCGTTCATTGAGGCGGGTGTCAGCCTTTTCGGGAAGCCCCACCGTATTGCAAATGTCCTGAAAAAGACAGGCATCGCCGCTTCGCAGGCGATGTATGTCGGGGACGAGACCCGTGACATGGAGGCGGCCCGGAAAACGCACGTCAGCGGTGTCGCGGTCTGCTGGGGCGCGAACGGACGGGAGGCAATGGAGACCGAAGGCCCGGATTTTTGTATTGATGATCCCGCCGAGTTGATCGGGTGCGCACGGGAGTTTGAGGCAGGGGTTTGAGTGTGGCGGCTTTCTCTATGCTCGACCGAGCATGCGATCCAGCGAATCGCTTGTCTGATGGACGAGCGCCTCTGGATAATGTTTCCAGGCCCGGAAGTATTCGAAGGTGAGATATCCTTCGTAGCCACTCTGATCGAGGGCCTCGACGACGGCGGGCCAGTTGGTGCTGCCGTCGAGAAGGGGGCGGAAACACTCAAGAGAATGGTCCGACCCGGCCCGGTGGAATTCCTTGAAATGCACGTTTTTAGTACGCCCTCCGAGTTGTCTCGCCCACTCTTCCGGCTGTTGATACTGCATGATGTTTCCAGTGTCGAAATGAACGCGGCAGTGGTCGTTCCCAAAGGAATCAACGAAGGTATTCATCTCGGCCGGTGTCATGAGGTAGCCATTGAAAAAAATGTTCTCGATGTTGAGGAAGACGCCGAGTTTTTCCGCATCGAGGAGAAGTTTGCCAACGGCTTCGCGCGCACGCTCGTCGCAGACATCGTTGGCGACCGGTTCGTGATCGTCACGCCAGGGAATCGTGACCGCTCCCGGGACAATGAGAATGTTTTCGACACCGAGATCGTGTCCTGCCTTCGCGATCAAACCAGCCAGTTCGAGGCCCCGCGCCCGTTTCGCAGGGTCGTTGCTCGTGAGCGGGTAGGGCCAGAAGAGGAAACTGCAGAGCCCGCTGATCGCGATGCCGACCTCGTCCGCCATTTTGCGAATCGCGGCGTACTCGGCAGGGCCGGATTTCGGGGAGAGGTCGTTGTCGAGATCGTAGTTCAGCTCGATCCCGTCGAAACCGGCGTCCTTTGCAAGTTGCAGGCACTCCCGCAGACTCATGCGATCGGGGTACGGAAAGGCCCAGAGGTTGATGGATTTCTTCAGCTTCGGGTAGGTTTTTGGCGAAGTCCGCCGGTCATCCGGCTTTTTGGCGGCGGTCGGCGTCGCATTCTGAGCGGACGCGTGTATAGAGGCCAGTCCGGCTGTGATCCCGCCGACGAGGGCGCCTGACTTGAGGGCGTCGCGACGGCTGAACTTTCCTGGACGAGGATGGAGGAATTCGGGAGGATCGGAATGCATAAACGGGAGTGTAAAGGGGCAGGAAGGGGAGGAAAAGTGAAATCGAGTTGCTGTCCTCAAAATTCAGAACAGAGTAAATTTCTGCCTGCAGCTCCGAGGGTGGGGTTTCACCCCATAGATTCCCCTCCGGCCAGAGAATAGTCTACTCAGGTAGATATTTATTAGATCGTTTCAGATTCGAGATGATCATTTACTCCGAAAAAATATGAGCATGTTAGGCACAGTATTACTGATCATTCTTGTCCTGATGTTGGTCGGGGCGGTTCCGTCATGGCCGCATAGCCGCAGTTGGGGATACGCTCCGAGTGGCGGGTTGGGCCTGATCCTCCTGATTATCATTATCCTCGCATTACTCGGCAGAATTTAACCGCGTCCAGTTGGTTTCGACCGGCGGAGAAATGAAGGTCACGTTTTCGGGGGGGTAATTCCATGAGGTCCTGGTTCGATCTTTTTGAACTTCAATTAAAACTTTGTCTTGTGACCTTCCTCCCTGGCCGATATTGTTGCCATCAGCAGCGGTGGGCAATGATCTGGTTTGAAACGTTCGGCCACCCATCTGCCGCCGCAATACTGGGGACGGTTTCTCCGGGTGCCATTCTGAATGAACCGAGCCACCCCACCGATGCGTGATTTTGCCGCGCGTCTCATTGCCCACGAGTCTGGGATTTCTTCCGACGCCGGGAATGGCGTTCCGGCGTTTTTCGTGTTTGAAAAGCTGCGGCCGCATATGGCGACACTGATGGGGAATGGGGGTTATCGGGCGCTTCTCATGCGAACACTCGCTCTCTCCGTTGGGGAGGTTCCTTTTCTGAGCTCCGTCCGTGTTTCGGTGGAGGGTACCATGGAAGGTCTTGATCACCCCGATTCGCCGGTGGACCGCGCTGCGCTTCTCGACGCCGGGGTCATCCTGCTTGCCCATTTGATTGCCCTGCTCGTGGCGTTTATCGGCGAAAGGCTGACGCTGCAAATCGTGCACGAAGTCTGGCCGAAACTGGCTGCGAAACAGTTGAATTTTAGTATAGGAGACAAAGAAAATGAAA
>JAGNMT010000031.1 GCA_017991025.1 Verrucomicrobiales bacterium | reverse complement strand
TGGTCCGTGCGGTCGTTGCCCATGTCGGCATCTACGACATGCTGCGCGTCGAACTCGACCCCAACGGTGCCTTCAACGTCACTGAATTCGGCACGGTCAAAGATCCCGCGCAGTTCAAGGCGCTTTTTGCCTACTCGCCTTTTCATCGCGTCACCGATGGCACGAAGTATCCCGCCGTCTTCTTCCTCGCCGGCGAGAACGATGGTCGCGTGAACCCGGCAAACTCCCGCAAAATGACGGCACGGCTCCAGGCCGCAAGCACTTCGGGGAATCCAATCCTTCTGCGACTCAGTTCCGATTCAGGTCATGGCATGGGCACGGCCCTTACGGAAAAGATTGCCCAACAGGCCGATGTTTTCGCATTTCTCTTTGATCAGTTGGGGATGGAGTTGGTGCCATCGCGCTAGTGAAGATTGCTAGAGGAGTCAAGACCAGCTCACTGATGACGCTGAACGCTACATAACCCTAAATCCGCGTTTCAAGTTTCAAATTTCACGTTCCAATTTCTCTGAATCAGAGTGTTACGAGACAATGCCAGCACACGGAAAAGGTGAAGGAGGCAACGGTCACAACTCGTTGACTTTCATAACGTGAAACTTTGAACTTTAAACTTGAAACAGGGTTTTAGGATAACTCGTGGGGTCAGGTCAGCTATTCCCCGCGGATAATGCAGCGCTCACTCCAACCGGATAGCCTGCCCATTTTTTCGAATGTGCATGAAACTAGCGGAGCCCGATGACAGGCCAGACCATCACCCTTTCTCGTTTCACCCGTCAAACAAGCCGTGCCAGATTGCCGTAACCGGAACGGAACGCACGTAGCTGGAAAGAGCGGTAAAAGGGAAGCCCGATCCATGCGAACCATCGGCTCGGCCGGACGTGGCAGCGCACCTCGAGGACTAACTGATCGCCCTGACGGCTCACCTCGGCGACCCACTCGCCACGACCATAATGCCGGCGGGTGGTCTGATACCCCAGCCTGACCAAATCCTCTTCATCCGCCACCTCGTGAATTTCCACCACCGCCGGGAGGCTGAACGGAGGCAGTCCGGGGAGATTCGGTAGAAAAAGGCCCATGCCAATTCGATCCCCGACGCGAACGGCACGGCCTTCGTCCTCAAATTGAGTGCGCCGTATCATCGTGGTCTCCGGGTAGAAATGGTAACCCAGCAAAGCCGCCCGTATCTTTGCAAATCCCTCCGGGGACCACGGCCCCAGTTCACGGCGATGGTGATCGACAAACAGGGCGGTCGCAGCCGATCCGGCATCCAGAGTCACCCCGGGATCCGGAGCCGGCGGGGCGAGATGGCATTCCCTGACCGGGGCGAAGCAGATGAGCAAAACAGTACCGACCAGATTGAAAGAACCGTGCACGGCCATCATTTCCGGGATGGACAACCAGGGCCACCCGAAGTGCTGCGTTAGAGTGTAACCAGCCCCGAGGGTAAAACCGACGAGCAGAGGCGAGGACAGCCACCGTCCGCGCCCGTTGCCAAGCGTGACCCACCAGACCACAAGACCCGCCGCGAAAAGCACCGCACAGAGGGCTTCCACGAAACCGGGAACCATCACCCGGGTCCTGAGCGCGAAACACAAGGCGGTCGCCGGAGCCAAGACCACATAGATCGCGACCGCAACCTCGCGCCAGACACTCGGGGTGGTGACGCGGCGTGTCCAGGCAGCCATTGCCAGAGGCAGAGCCCCGAAAGTGATGGAAAAATGAACGGTCGTTAGCGTCGCGAGCGGGTCAGGAAAACCGGCAAAACTGCCGTCATAGCGTGACCAGATCCAGGCAGCCGCCGCGACTATGGGGCCGGTCGCGGCGAGCGCCTCGAGCCAGCGCGTCGCGGCCCGGTCTTCCCCGGCGGCCAAAAAACGGCCGACTCCCCCGGCGAAAAGCCAAATAGCATAACCAAGGGCCGGAAGCGACCACAGTGCCGCGAGCGATCCACGTTCCCATCCGGCGGCGAGGAGGAGGAAAGGAAGTCCCGCGCGGGCAAGATACCGGAGAACCCGCGGCTGATTCGCCACGGTTCGTTGCGCCCAGGGCAATATGACTCCGAAACAAAAGACAGCAAGGAGGGAGAACACATCAGGAGGCGACCACGGCATAGCTGCACGCTATCCAGACCGGCAAGCAGGGTCAAGAAACCTTTCCCGGGCGGCGCGGTATATAAAGATGACATCGCTTCAAAAAGCGGACAGATTGTGAGTCTGATCCTCTTTACGAAACCAACAAACCCATCCCCAGTAAAATGAATCGTAGCGCATTCACCCTTTTCTCCCTCATCCTCCTTCTCGCCACCGCGCCTCTTTCTCAAGGACAGAACGACGGCAATGATCTCCTCGCCAGTGAGAGCCTCGGCGGCATCAAAATCGGCCTCGAGGAAAAAGCCCTCGGCACCATCCTCGGCAAATCCAAAGTCAAGAAGGGCAAGTCCGGGCTGGAAGAAGCCACGGGGGAATACATACAAACCTGGACCTGCGAAGAAAAAGGTCTCTCCCTCCGCATGTCCTCAGGTGAGAACAAAAAGGGAACACCGCAAGTCGCCGGTTTCACCGCCGATGCCAAATGCCCTCTCGCCACTAACAAAGGCATCAAAATCGGGAGCACGAAAACCGAAGTCCTCAAAGCCTATGGTAAGTTTGAGGACAAGGAAAACAAGGCTGCGGCAGGAGCCGATTCTTTTGTCGCCGGCTCAATCTATGGAGGCATCATCTTCACCTTCGAAGGTGACAAAGTCAGCGAGATCTTTTTCGGCGCGGGGGCGGAGTGAGCCAAACGCCGATACCACACCCGCCACGATGGTCGCAGACCCCGACTCCATCAAAACCCTGCCACGACTAAAAATCTCGCTGCGCCCCACCGCAGAATCGATTGTTCGCGGTGGCCATCCGTGGATCTATTCGGACAGCATTCGCAGCCAGAATCGGGAGGGCGAGGCGGGAGAACTGGCGGTGATCTATGACCGTCGTGACAAGTTCCTCGCCGTGGGATTTTTCGACCCCGACTCTCCCTTGCGGGTCCGCATCCTGCACGTCGGCAAGCCCGCCACTCTTGACGAGGCCTGGTGGCAGGCCCGATTGGATGAAGCGCTCGGGCACCGTGAAACCATCGCCGATGCCCGCACCAGCGGATTGCGGCTCATCAATGGCGAGAGCGACGGTTGGCCGGGCCTCGTCCTCGACCGTTACGACACCACACTCGTCTTGAAGCTTTACACCCCGGCATGGCTCTCACGACTCACGATGTTGGAAAGAATGATCACCGCCACCCTGCAGCCGGAACGACTCATCCTTAGGTTGAGCCGGAACTTGCAGGTCAAAGCCGCCGCGCAGGAATGTCCGGGCGACGGGCAGATCCTTTACGGACCAACGCTCGAAGGAGTCGTGACCTTTCTCGAATCCGGTCTTCATTTCGAGGCGGATGTCCTGCACGGACAAAAGACCGGCTTCTTCCTCGACCAGCGGGAGAACCGGCGGCGGGTAGAGGGATTTGCGCGAGGGGCCGATGTCCTGAACGCGTTCAGCTTCACCGGCGGCTTTTCGCTCTATGCGGCGCGGGGCGGAGCGAAGTCCGTGACTGATCTGGACATCAGTGCACACGCCCTTGCGGCGGCGGCTAGAAACTTCAGCCTCAATCTGGCAAACCCGCAGGTGGCAGCCTGCGAACATCGCACGATTCAGGCCGACGCCTTCAAGTGGCTGGAAAAGGCGAGTCCCTCCCAATTCGACGTCGTGGTCATGGATCCACCGTCGCTGGCGAAGCGTGAGACCGAACGCAGCGGGGCGATCCAGGCTTATACCAAACTCAATGCAAACGGGATCCGCCTGCTGAGGCCCGGCGGCGTGCTCGTGGCGGCGTCGTGTTCCGCGCATGTCAGCACTGAGGAATTTTTTGGAGCGGTACGTTTGGCGGCGAACAAATCAGGGCGGCGATTCGACGAACTCGACACCACCCGCCATGCGCCCGACCATCACGCGAGTTTTCCCGAGGCCCACTATTTGAAATGTCTCTACCTGAGGGTTTTCTAAGCTAGCCAAAGAGACTCGACTGCAGCAGGAAAACGCCGACGCCGACGAGATAACCAACCGTCGCCCAGATACTGATGTTTTTTACGTACCAAATGAAGTCGATCCGCTCCAGGCCCATCGCGGCGACTCCGGCCGCAGAGCCGATGATCAAGCAACTGCCACCCGTTCCGGCGCAGTAGGCTAGCAGCATCCAGAAACGCGAATTAATCGGATCGGAATACATCTCGATGCCTGCGGCAACGAGCGGCACGTTATCCACGACAGCGGAGACAAATCCAATGATCACGGCAACGAGATCCTTGTTGCCAATCCACTCATCAAGCCGGAAAGCGAGATCATGCAGAACACCGGTCGCACCGAGGCAGCCGACCGCCAGCAGAATCCCGAGAAAGAACAACACACTCGACATGTCGATCCGTTTGAGAACCTGCAGCAACCCGGTCGATGTCTTCACATCCTCGTGGCTGTTCGCATGCACAAATTCGGAAACGATCCACAAGATCGACAGGGCGAGGATCATCCCGAGATAGGGCGGCAAGTGTGTCGTCGCTTTAAAAATCGGGACGGAGAGCAACCCCACCAACCCCATAACCAGAAACAGGAGCTTGATCCTCGGGGAGATCTTATCGGCATGCCCGCCCGCTTTGGCTTCCGGGATCTGGATAGTCCCCCGCATCACAAACGACATCCCTATCAGCGGGGCAATCAGGCAGGCCAGACTTGGCAGAAAAAGCGCGGTCATCACCGGGAGCGCACTGATTTTGTCCTTGATCCAAAGCATCGTCGTGGTGACGTCGCCGATGACTGTCCAGGCACCGCCGGCATTGGCGGCGATCACAACCAGACCGGCGAACATTATGCGATCATGCCTCTCGGACAGCATTTTTCGGAGAACCGAAATCATGACGATCGTCGTCGTCAGGTTATCAAGGACCGCAGACATAAAAAACGCTATAAACCCGACCAGCCACAACAAGACCACCTTGTTTCTCGATTTGATGAGCTTGGTGATAATCGAAAAGCCCTCATTCGCGTCGATCAGTTCCACAATGGTCATGGCACCCATCAGGAAAAAGAGGATGCCCGCTGTCTCTCCGGTAAGACCCAATAATTGCCCTTCCACAAGAAAATCGAGAGCTGGGTTGTGCGCCCCGAGAAACTCCGCCGGAATCACCGCTGCAGGAATCAGGGAACCTGCGCTCAGTGCATAGAGAGCCCAGCAAACGGCACCGATGAGCAAGGCCGACGCGGTTTTGTTGATTCGCAACGGGTGCTCCAAAGCGATCGCAAGATAGCCCAGGATGAAAACGATGATGATGACAGTTAACATTTTGTATAGACGTAACGGGAAATTATGACCTCCCAAAAATCGCGCCGCATCAATGCGAACGGGAGGGGGAAGGTTTAGCGGCTTCGCGCAGAACCCGCAATTCTTTTTCCCATCCCGCCATCAAAATTAGCCGGAAACCGTCCCCGCCTGAGCGTCCAGCCCCTAATTTCCATATGCCAACCGGCCGCGAACCTTGAGAGGAACGGATTCCTCCCAATTGTCAATTTTCCTATCCAAATTTCCGTCTTTTGTTACCTTACTACTGTCAATGAATACGCGCCGCACCCTCGCCTTGCTATATCTGGTCTTGCTCGCAGAATCAGTTAGCGGGTTGCGTCTCAGCGCGCTAGAGCCACCCGGTCGCATCGAAGCCCCCGCCGTTCCGCCAGCCCCGCCAGCGCTGTCGGCTTCGACGCCCCAGGGGCAAGGGGTTCCGCAACCCGCTTTAGCGCCGCCAAAAGGGCCGGACAGCTTTGCCCCGGGTCCGACGACATCCGATGCACCGACGATTGCCGTTCCGATCGAGCCGGGCGAAATGACCGCCACACCAGCCAACACCCCTATCGCGGTACCGGTCAGCCCAAGAACCGCTGCACCCAACGCACCGAAGGGCACCACTATCTCGGAGACGCAGAGCCAGTCCCGAGTCATCGAGGATGACCGCCCGGAGCGTGTCCAGGTGTTCCCCGATGATCCCGAAAGCGCCTGGTGGGAAATAAATCCTCACTACGCCTTCGACCGGGCCCAGCGGGAGCAGCGCCCGCTCATGCTGCTCTTCACCGGAATTTGGAATACCCAGGCCATGGCCCTGTCCCAGGAGGTCTTCGCCACGAAGAGCTTCAACAACTACGTAAAGGAGAACCTCGTCATCTGCTACCTCAGTTACCCCCGTAACTACACCGACGCTCCGGATGCCCTGCGAAAGATCAAAGACCGCTTTAAGGTCAAGGGCTACCCTAACGTGCTCATTTTCAACCCAAACGGTGAAGTGGAACGCGGGATCCGGGGCTATCGCACCGGGCGACCGGTTGACTATTTCAACGCACTCACGACCGCCTGTCGTCCGGTTCTCGAGTCCGTCAAGGTGCAAAAGGAAGCGCTCATCGCCCGTGGCTACCGGAACTGGTCCAACTATCTTGGAAAGGAAATTTTTGCGAAGTTCATTAGACACGACCAAGTCAGGGTCATGATCCAGGACGCCGCCGGCCAGAGGTGGACCCTTCCTATTAACGACCTGGCTCCCGAAGATCAAAAGATGGTGGAGTCTTTCCCCGGAGTAGCTAAAGTTGAGGACGAATAGTTCCTCCGCCTTCTTTAATCCCTCAATAGGAATCATGGCCCGTTTCTTCATCAACCTCCTCGGCGCTGCCGCCATCGGCACGATCTCAACGTTCCTCTATCTCAACCTCATCGATGTCGAGAAACGCTATGACATCTTCGATCTGCTCAAACGCAGGCCGCTGACCGCCGTTATCGGCACGGAGAGTCCGCTCGTCGCTCAGGGTGAGACATCCCCGCTCCCCCGCGCTGTTCCGCTTGATCTCAACAATGCAGGGATCCTCGCGGATGTGAACAGTGCTCTTGCCGACCTCACTGAAGCGGTTGTCCCCTCCGTCGTCAGTATCGACACGACGACCAATGTTAATGTCACCCGTGTCGTTCCGACCGATCCCTTCGGATTCTTCGGCTATCGCCAGAACGAAAGTTACCAGTCCCCGGGTCTCGGCTCAGGGGTTATTGTGACCGAAAGGGGCCACATCGTGACGAATCACCATGTCGTGGCCGGCGTTGATAAAATTCGGGTCACCCTCCACGATGGCAGTCAGTATGACGCTGAATGGATCGGGAGCGACCCGAATGTCGATGTCGCTGTGCTGCAACTCAAGGCTCCCGAGGGCGGGCAACTCCCGAAACTCAGCCCGCTTGTCTTTGGAAATTCCGACGCCGTCCGGGTTGGCGAGATGGTGCTGGCCGTGGGAAATCCCTTTGGCCTCAGTGAAACCGTGACCCAGGGCATCGTCAGCGCCAAACAGCGCGAACTCAGCGATGGAGCCAATGAATATTTTCAAGTCGATGCCGTCATCAACCCGGGAAACTCCGGCGGACCGCTCGTCAATGTGAAGGGCGAGATCATCGGAATCAACGTCGCCATCTTCGCCGGACAGCAGGACGTCCGTGTCTGGCAGGGCGTTGGCCTCGCGATCCCCTCGAACGAAGTCAGGGAGGTCTTCGAGGCGATCGCCTTGAAGCGTCCCCTCATCCGCGGATACATCGGCCTCGAAGTCGGCAACATCACGAGGAATTATGCGATTGCGCTCGGTCTCAACAGCACACAGGGAGCCCTCATCACCAATGTGGTGAAAGACTCCCCCGCTGAGGAAGCCGGCCTCAAGCCGGGGGACGCCATCGTGAAATTTGACGGAAAACCGGCCAAGTCGGCCGAGGAGATCCTCACCCGGATCCGTGCCAAGAAAGCCGGTGAAGTTGCCCAACTCAGTGTGATCAGAAAAGGACAACCGATGGAAGCCGCCGTCCAGGCGATCGCCAAGTCCGATACCAACACGCTCAAGCTGAAGTCCGATATCACTTCCAACGGTCAGACCATCGCCGAGGCCCTGGGGATCTCCGTGGGCAATCTAACCGCCGCCCAGCGAACCGCTCTCGATCTACCCGAAACTACCGCCGCCATTGTCATCACCGAGGTAAAAGCCGACTCGCAGGCGGCCAAGCGTTTCCAGCCCGGGGATCTCATTCACCGCATCAATCAGGATCCCGTCCCCGATGTCGCTGCCTTCTACGATCTGCTCGGCGCTCTCCCGCAGGACAAAACGACCGTCATGGTCCTGAGCCGGAATGGACAGCTCATTCGCGCCTTTTTGAATCCGTGAGCATGCCTGAAAGGGGCGCTCCCGACAGGGTTGAGCCAGCGACCAGACAGGGTTGGGTCGCTCCACCGTTCCGGAACACTGCATGAAGCGCCTCACCCTCGCCGAATTCCGGGAGCGCTCGGATGAGTTCGCCGCCGCCGTCGCGGCGACACCGGGGGTGTCTCACTTTTGCTCGGGCCCCCTCTGGCAGCTCGCGGCGCATGACTTCCTGCATACTATTCCGGACGAAAAGACCCGCTTCATCCTTGAAGATGAGGGCACCTGGCTCCTCTGTGTCGAACGTGAACAAGCGAGGGTCTTCTTCCCTTTTGAAGCGGCGTGGATGTTCGGATGCCCCCTCATTGGCGATCCACAACGGGCGGTCGAACTTCTCAGGGCAGCCCGGCAATGGCTGCCTCAACCGAGCGGATTCTGTCTCGGCGGGATTCTTCTCGACAGTCCCCTCCACGGGGCACTGCGGGAACTACAGCCCCGGGCGCGCCGATATGAGGAATTCCCCTCGACGGACTGCATGATCCTAGACCTCCATGACGGTGTTGAAGGCTGGCTGAACCGCCGCTCGAAGAAATTCCGGCGCACCCTTCGCGACGCGGAAACAAATGAAGGCATTGTTTTCGTCGCCGCCGGGGATGCCCCGCCCGAATCCCTCTACTATCGTCTCCTCGAGATCCAGCGTCGAACCTACAAATGGCGGGAGGGCACTGACATCTTCCAAATGCCCGACTATGCCGCTTTTTATCAATCACTGCTTGCCGGGCTTCACCGCCGGGGTGATTTGCGGCTTCTCTTCGCGCAGCGCGACGGGGAGGACCTTGCCTACATATTCGGCGGGGTCACGGGGAACACCTATCGGGGGCTTCAAATGAGCTATGTCGAGGAAGCCCGCACACTCGGTCTGGGAAACCGCCTTCAGTTGGAAAATCTGCTCCGCTGCTCCGCCGAGGGCATCACCCGCTACGATCTTGGCATGCCTTCCCCCTACAAAGAGCGCTGGGCTGACCGACAGGAAGTGAATACGGGGATTTTTGTGATAATGTGAAAATTCCCCGGTTATGTCCCTGCTCTTCTCTATTCACTCCGTCGCATGGGAATCCACCCGATGCGATCTCCTTGCCGTCCGTCGCGAGGTCTTTATTGTGGAGCAGGGTGTACCGGAAGAAATCGAAATCGACGATTACGATGCAGTCTCGCTTCATTTTCTCGCGGTTGATACCGACGGAGTTCCGATCGGCACGGCCCGGCTACTGCCGGACGGGAGGATCGGACGAATGGCAGTAATGAGTCGCTGGCGGCGCTGCGGAGTGGGACGAAGCCTCATGATGGCGGTGATCAAGGCGGCCCGACAACAGGGCAAAAAAGAGATGCACCTTCACGCCCAGGTCCACTCGATCGGCTTTTACGAATCACTCGGTTTCGAGGTCTGCGGCGAGGAATTTGAGGAGGCGGGCATTCTGCACCGCGAGATGCACCGCCAACTCTCATAAAAACCCGTTGCAGAGACTGGGATACCGGTTTGAGTAGCGCCCTGACTATGGGGAAAAGAGCTGTATTACTGTTTGCCGGACAAGGGGCCCAAGCCGTCGGCATGGGACGTGACCTCGCGGAGAAATTCGAAGTGGTCCGCGATCTTTTCGCCTGCGCCGACGAGCAACTGGGGTTTCCCCTCTCTACCATCATGTTTGACGGCCCACCTGCGGAATTGACCCGCACATCCGTCTGTCAACCGGCTCTTTACGTGCACGGCCTTGCCTGCCTCGCCTTACTAAAAGCGCACGTCCCCGATCTTGAAATCGCGGGGTGCGCCGGACTTTCCCTCGGCGAGTTCACCGCTCATGCGGCGGCGGGCACCTTCGACTTTGCGACAGGCCTCGATCTCGTCGCAAAACGTGGCACCTTCATGGAGGAGGCAACCAGTGCCGTGCAAGGTGCCATGGCCGCTCTCATCGGAGGTGACGAGGCCGAAATCCGAGCACTCGCCGCGAAATGTGATGTTGATGTCGCGAATTTCAATTGCCCCGGACAGATCGTAGTCTCGGGGAGGTCGGCAGGCATCGATCAGGTCATCGCCGAGGCGTCGGAGCATGGCATCCGCATCGCGCAGAAACTCGAAGTCGCCGGGGCCTACCATTCGCGACTCATGATGCCGGCCCAGGTTAAGCTGGCCGGGGTCCTGCGCGGGATCGAGATGCAGACGCCACGAGTCCCGGTAGTCTGCAACGTCGAGGCCGTCGAGGTGAGTGGGTCCGACGCGATCCGCAGCACCCTTGAGGCGCAAGTGAGCGGCTCGGTACGCTGGAGCGAATGTGTGCAGCATTTCCTCGCGAAAGGCGAGACCCTCTTCATCGAGCTCGGCCCCGGGCGCGTCCTCGCCGGCTTCATGCGTCGAATCGATCGCAACGCGAAGGCACTGAGCTTTTCCGACGTGGAAAGTTTTGAGAAGGTGCTGGCGGAATTGGCGTGAGGGTCACAGTGATTTAAATTGATTTCGCGAGGGCGGGTTGAGACAAGCCGGGCTCGTATGTCTGCTCTAGAGCCGGGGCGTCTGGTACCGCCGTGTCGGTGCCGGGAGGACAGACATACAGGTCCAGCACCGCCTTGACCCGGGCAAAATACTCCCGCAAGCGGACCTTCCGCGAGTCGCCATATCCAACCGACTCACTCCTGAGGGCGATCGCATCGATCCCGTAGCGATCGGCAATGAAGAGCGCCCGGTTCACGTGGAAATCGTCTGAGATGATGACGATGCGGTCAAAACCGAATACCGTTTTCGACCGCGCCACCGAGTCGAGCGTCCGAAGACCCCGATCATCCGCGAGGATCTCCGATCCCGGAACATTAAGCTCCTTGAGCCTGACGATCATGTCGCGAGTCTCGTCGTAGTATCGTGAGTCCCGATAGCCGCTCACCAGGAGCTTGCTCACTTTTCCCTCCCTGAACAGGGCCGCCGCCGCCACGAGTCGATTATCAAAATGCCGATTGGGTGTGTCAGGTCCGCTCTTTTTCGACGTCCCAAGCACTACGCCGACGGTTCTCGCCTCGATATCCGCAACAGAGTCGAAGACCCGCTCACGGGTCGACGTCACAATCCAGAGATTGCACGCCACGACAAACACCGCGAGAAGAGAGAGCGGAATCGTAATTATCCAAAAAATGATGGAGCGCCAGCGTTTGCGGACCATGGTTCAAAAAGGGGAGGGGCTTCAGAATATCACGAGAAGCGCGGAAGTATTCGCTTAACTCAACTTACCATCCTATTTACTATTTACACAATTTAACGAATAGATCTTCCAATGAGAACTGTTTTTCGGGTTTTTTCCTACCTCAAGCGCTACCCCTTCCTCGCGAGCGCGCAGCTGACCTGCGCGATCTTGATGACGGTACTCGTCATTGTTTTCCCCGGGGTGACGAAGGCTATTATCGGTGAGGTGATCCCGCAGCGCGATTTCGACCGGCTCATACCCCTTTCGCTGCTGGCGCTGGGAACCTTCTTTGCCACTAACCTCTTCAATGCACTCCGGATCATCTTGAACAATACGTTCGAACAGAAAGTGATCTTTGATATCCGTTCGGATTTGTACTGCAAAATCCAGCGGCTCCCGATGCGCTGGTTCGATAACAAAAGGACCGGCGACGTCATGACTCGTGTCACCGAGGACGTCACCTCGATGGAACGGGTCCTCATCGACGGCATCGAGCAGGGTGTCGTCGCGCTGCTGCAGGTGCTCGTGGTGGGCGGCTATCTTTTCTACCTCGACCCGCATCTGGCACTCATCACGATGATCCCGATGCCTTTTCTCATCGGCGGTGCCTGGGCTTACACGCATACCTCACCACAACGCCACCGCAAGGTGCGAAAGGCGACGAGCAGCATGAACTCGCTGCTGCATGACAATATCGACGGGATCCAGCAGATCAAGGCCTTCACCCGCGAAGACGCCGAACTCGGGCGCTTCAACCAATCGAGCAACAAGCTGCGTGAAGCGACGCTTCACCTCATGCGGATCTGGGCGCTTTACAACCCCTCAATGGAGTTCTGCCGGAATACGGGCTACGCCCTCGTCATCGGATTCGGGGCCTGGTCAGTGATGAACGCCCCGGATCAGGAAGCGCTCGCCGCCCACACTGGCGTTTTTGTCGCTTTCCTCGTCGCGCTCAGTCTCTTTTACGAACCCATCTCCCGGCTCAACGGGCTTAATCAGATCATCCAGGCAGGACGCGCTGCGGGGGAGCGGGTCTTCGAAATCATCGATGCCGAAGAGGAACCCGATCTCGACGAAGGCCTGGCATTGCCGAAGCCGGTGCGTGGCCACGTGGTGCTTGAGGACGTGAAGTTTTCCTACGGGGACGATGTCTCCACCCTCAAGGGCGTTTCAATGGAAGCAAAAGCCGGGCAAATGATCGCTCTGGTCGGACACACCGGGGCAGGTAAATCGACCGTTATCAATTTGCTGACGCGCTTTTACGAGGCTGACTCGGGAATGATCTCGATCGACGGCACGCCGATCAACTTGCTGAAAAAATCGCACCTGCGCGAGGCAATGGGCTACGTCACTCAGGAGAGTTTTCTCTTTAACGGCTCGGTGCGGGAGAATCTCCTCATCGCCCGCGAGGACGCGACCGAAGAGGAAATGTGGAATTCCCTCCGCGCCGCGAACGCCGAAGCCTTCGTCTCGGCCCTCCCGAAACAACTCGACACGAACGTCGGAGAACGCGGCGTAAAACTCTCCGTCGGCGAAAAGCAGCGGGTCGCGATTGCGAGGGTCATTCTGAAAAATCCTCCCATTCTCCTGCTCGACGAAGCCACCGCGAGCGTCGATACCGAGACCGAAAAACTCATCCAGGGCGCCCTTGAACAACTCATGGCAAACCGCACCAGTTTTGTCATCGCCCATCGTCTTTCAACCGTCAGAAATGCCGACCGCATTTATGTGCTCGATCACGGGAAAGTGGTGGAAGAAGGCGACCACGAAACGCTGCTGGCCGATGACGGAATCTACGCGATGCTCTGCCGGCAAAGTTTGATGGCATGATAAAATCGGTTAAGCTGCCGCGCCTCTTATTTCCATGAACCTAATCAACAACGTAACCGGGGCTCCCGCCGCTATCGGTCCCTACTCTCAAGCCGTGCGATCCGGCAATTTCCTGTTCTGCTCAGGCCAGATCCCGATCAACCCGGCGAGTGGTAAAATCGAGGCAACAACCGTGGAGGACCAGACGAAACAGGTTTTCGAGAACATTAGCGCCCTCCTCACTTCGCAGGGACTCACGGTGTCACACGTGGTGAAAGCCACCGTATTCCTGCAGGACATGGCCGACTTCCCCAAAATCAATCCTCTTTACGAAGCCGCCTTCAATGGCCACAAGCCCGCCCGTTCCACTGTGCAGGTGGCAAAACTCCCGCTCGCTTCGTTGATCGAGATCGAAGTGATCGCGGAGCTTTCGTGACGTCTTGGAAGGCGATTGAACAAGGTCAGATCGTTGACTTGACCCTGTTTAACAAGGCGCCAAGTCCGAAGACCGATGCTCCCAACCACGCGGGAACGAGGTGTTCGACATCCATGTAGCCGATGGGGTAGTGGACGCCGACTGCGAGCGCAAAACCCACCAGCCCGGCAACGACGAGAGCCTGCCACACATGACGTGATGGTTTTGCGTTCCAGACGATACAAAGGACGAGTAGTCCGGTTGTGAATACACCCCCGCCAAAACCGGCTCGATCATGCGCAATCAGCGGGACCAGTCTGGGATTAATCGCGTTCAGCTGCTCAAGGGTGTAGCCGATGAATTCTAAATCGCTTGGAACGAAAACCAGCGTCATACCAACGATCATGATGGTGGTGCCCGAAGCCATCATCCCGATTCCCCACCCCATCCAAAAAAGCCAGCCCCAGGCCGAGGGGGTGCGCCATGACTCCGGCCACGAGGCCGACTTCCACGAGAAGGATGTCCCGCAAAGTTTTCGCGTCATCACCAGGCCAACCGTGGTGACGGGCAGTAGGAGCATTGTTGCCCACGCATGCCAGCTATCGAGATAGCCGTAGCCCAGGTATGTCATGAACGAGCCGAATCCCGTCACATTGGTCAACACCAGTGTCCACCACGCCCAAGTCTCACCTTCGCGCAGGGGAAACAAGGCAAGCCAGAGATACAGAGCGGCAATCGCCAGAAGGACACCGCCAAACGACACCCGATCATGAATCATGAAATGCACGATGCGGCACTCGTTCAGAGAGCACAATGCTGAAGGCTCCATTCCGAGAAACTCCACATCATGCGGCAGAAAATGACCTGTCACGGAAAGGAAGATCGCTCCGCCTCCTGAGAAGGCCAGAGCGAGTGCCGTCAGAATAATCAAAGGACGCCCGTCGCCGAACAGCGCGGCAAAAAATGATCGAGAGTCGTTTGATTTCATTTCCATAGAATGATGGGCTTGATCCCCTGTTCCGAAAAGTACGGATCGAGGCGTTTCCCCAGTTCCTTCCAGCGTTGATGGGGCACCTGCGGGTAGAGATGGTGCTCCAGATGATACAAATGTTCCCAGCTCAACCAGGCAACGACGCGTCCGCGGAATAACCGCGTCTGCCGCAGCGGGTCATCGACGCTCGTGTCGTGCGGCATGAAACTCGTCATCAGTGGATACACCCAGCTTCCAGCGACCGTCACGACAAGGTAGAAGATTCCAACGGGTGACAGCAGACAGGCGATCGCCAACAGAACCACCCCGACACCTTCGCCAATGATCCACTTTCGACTGCTGCCACGAGTATGCTGCAAGGCCCAGAACCACAACCGTCCCTGCGCCGTCAAGCCGTCGAGCAATGCGCCCCACCATCTCATCCGCGCTGCGGCTCCCTCTAGGTCGGCCGCCTGCGGGAAGCGCTGGTGATGATGCAGGTGTGTCGCTCGAAAGGCATGCCCCGAACGAAAGGAAAGACCTTCAATCAAAGAGAGAAGCACTTCATTGAGCCAGCCAGGCAGTCGCAATGTGCGATGAACCAGATCATGCGAAACCGAGGCGTAAGTGAAGAAGCTTTGCAACACGGCGCAGGCCAGCGATACGACCCACCAGCCATATGTCGCTGCCACGAAGAAACCCGCGCAAGTCAGGAACGGGAGGGCAAGGGAGCGAACACGCTCGCCTCGTGTGGTCTCCAGCAGATCGAGGCCGAGGGATTCCAGCGAGGGTTTCTTCATGAATCGACAGCCTCTCCGGGC
>JAGNMT010000416.1 GCA_017991025.1 Verrucomicrobiales bacterium | reverse complement strand
GCTCGTTCACACTGAGGCCGTTCGGGATCCGATAAATCACGACATTGAGAAAGGATCCGATGCAGGCCCCCATCGCGAAGGCAATAGCGGGAAGGAAATAATCAAAAATGAACTGCGGCGACATGGGTGGAAACTCATCCAGAGTTTCGCTTAAGAAATGCTAACCGTCTAGTATTTATAAAAATCGGAGTGGACCACGAGGGAGATGCTTTCCGGCGCCCCTCGATCAATAAGCCATCTGCCGGAGCGTGCGATCCTGCCACTGATCCCCGGAATCGCGAGACATGCGGGTCCCGCTGCCGGAATTATTTGATGTCGTCTCACAACTCGTCAGGAATGAAGAGACCACGGCGATGAGGAGGAACAAACAGAGCGGATAGCATTTCATTGCGGCAGGAGGTTGGCTGGATCTTACCCGTCAAGCGAAGTGAGTCGAACAAAAAGTTCGTCATTGATCGATCCCCGGTCACAACTATTGGCCGAGTGGCGTTCGCAAAAACGCGATAATATTGGCGATCTGTTCCGGCTTCATCGCGTCTCCGAGGCCGGACGGCATGAGGGAGACATTCCGAATCGTCCGCACCTCCGTTCGCTTGCGGAGGAGTGTGCGTTCGGTACCGCCGGGAATCCGCACAGTGAGACTGGTGGGAGAATCGGAAGAGGCGATGCCTAACAGGGTTTCACCGCGAGATGTCTTTGCCAGAATCGTTTCGTAGCCCGGTCGGGCGGCTTCGGAAGGAAATAGGATGTCACGAAGGATGATCTCCGGAGCCCGCTGGAACTCGGCATCGAGGTCCGGACCGACCGCGAACCCGATCCCATGCGAGCGATGGCAGGCTCCGCAAATGCCCTGGAAGAGAATCCTCCCCTCGTCGAGATTCGGCTCCTTTTTGAAAGCAGCAAGCACTTCGGACACTCTTTTTTCAGCGGCAGCATTTTGGTCGACAGTGGGGATCGTCGGCACGGGAAGTTCAATCGTGCTGGCGAGAGGTTTGGTTTCTTCGAGACCGAGTTTGAGAATCGCATGCGACTTCCCGATCACTTTCGCCGTCTCCAGTGCGGCGATGCTCCGAGTTATTTCGTCGGCGTTCCCCCGCGAGGCGATGACTCCGGCGAGATTGATCATGACTGGCTCACCCTTTTCCGGCGCTCCGGGGAGTGCGTTTAAAATCTCCTCCTCTCTCCCTGCGGCGGAACTCGCAATCGCGGCATCCATCCAGCGAAGATCACCATGGGACTTTGCCAGTCTGACGAGTGCTTCGACCGCTTTCGGCGAATCGCTTTGCCCCAGGCTCAGCGCGATCTGCAAGGCAAGCTGTGGTGCCATGTTAGGATCGAAATCCATCTTGAGGATATCCTCCCCGATCTCCGGAGCGGATTGGAAGTGATCGGCATCGGCGGCACGCAAGGCGATAACCTTTGCATCGGCGTCCGAGCCCTGCCATCCGCGCAAAAAATAGTCAGCGGGCAGTTTGCCTCGTTCCTCGAGAAGACGCTGCGCCGTTCGACGGCGCCCATGGATTTCATCGTGGAGAATCGCCACGAGAGCGGCGTCATCAAGGGTAGCCAGATTCACTGCCGCCGTCGTCGTTTCGTGCTCCGGTAGGAGCAGCCAGAGGCGACCACGATCCCTCCCGTTGATGACACCGTATTGCTGCTGGAGATGCCGGGGAATCGCGGAATAATCCTCAATAATCTCGCGATAAAAATCGACAATAGCGACACCGCCCTGAGGAGTGGGCGCGAGGCTCATCGGATGAAACCAGGCATCACGCGAGGCCAGAAATTCGCTCCGCTCCTCCCCTTTCACCCGTTGCAGCCGCAGCCGGGTTCCCTCCCTCACAATTTCAGCACGATGAATGAGATTCTGCGCCGGTTCGCACACCAGATAATGACCTTGCAGCCCGGGGAGCCGGTTGTCCTGATACACAAGCGGGCCGCAACCCGACGTGAAGTAACCGGATGCCGCCGCATCGGAGAGACTGATCTTCCGGTAAAAGGCAAAGTATTCGGCGTGCTGCTCACGCTTGAGACGCCAGGGATGAATCGGCGCGATGGGATAAACTCTCGTATCGTCACTGGCGGGCGCGTCGAGCACGGGCGCTGCAGCATCCGGATTTCGTGTCAGGTAGCGCCAGGGAATCGGCGTCACAAAGTGCCCGGGGTGGGTGGTCGTGGTGACAAAACGATCACCGCCGGCGGTAAATGTCATCCCGAAGGTCTTCGTACTGCCGCTCACCGGTTCAATCGCGGTGCCATCCGCCCGGATGCGAAAGTCAGTCGCGTGCAGGGTCACCGGCGTCTGCAAATGAGGCCCCGTGATCGTGCCCCCATTCCATCCGCGTCCGAGATAGAGCCAATGGTCTATTCCCCAGGTCGGGGCGTTGATCCCGCGTTCGAGATTTCCGGTGCCGAATCCCGTAAAAAGCGTCTCTTTCACATCCACCCGGTTGTCCCCGTCCGTGTCCTTGAGAAAGACGATGTCAGGCGCGCAGGCGACGATGATGCCGCCATTGCCCGCCGCAATGCCATAACAAGGAGGGAGCCGGTCGGCCCATACTTCCGCCTTGTCCATGACGCCGTCGCCGTCGGTATCGAGAAGCAATTTGACGGTGCCGTAGGTCTCGAGGCGAGCCTTCTTTTTTGCCTCTTCGGAGGCATCAATACGGCGCACCACCAGATCGAGCTCCCCCGTTTTATTGAGCTCGTCGATGTCATACTGGCCGTCCACATTGTAGCCGTGCAGTTCGCAGACAAACAAACGACCCGATTCATCCCAGCACAAACCGGAAGGCTCGGCGATGAGCGGCTCACTAGCGAGGAGCTGGATGCGCATGCCTGCCGGCACGACAAAGGCCTTCGCGCTCTCCTGCGGCGTGAGCGGCTTTGGCGCGTCGACGGGATGAGGAATTTCGGCCTGAATCGCCGGCACCATCGCGAGTGCATTCAGAAAGATGAGGAGGATTCGGTATTTCATCGGACAGGAAAGTAAAAACATCAGTCCACCTTCAGCACCGAAGGAAGATCCCGCCACGCGGGCACCTGCTTCATAGTTTGCTCGATCAGGTCGACACTCTCGTTGGCGATGATATCCAGAGTTTGCCTCATGCCGGCACTCTCGGCCATCTTCATCATCGCTTCGTACTCCAGGCCACCACTGATACGGCGGGCCTTTTCACTGTCGCGCGGTATGGCACGCAGGACATCTGCGATATGATACGGCAACCATCGACGGTTTTCAGCGAGGACAGCACCGAGAAGCGATTCGTCTTCGGGTTTCCAGCCTTCCGCAAAAAGTTCGGCGAGATGGCCTCGTTTTTCGCCGACTCGCATGTAGTGAAACTGAATGGCCTCCACCGGAGTCGCGGCCATCTCGCGCAATACGGTCGGCCAGTCGATACCCATTTCGCCACCGATGACATGAAAGGCAAATTGATCCTGAATGATGCGGTTTCGAGGGGTGTAGACGCCATCAAGCAGATTCATGCGGATGCCGGGTTGCACCGATTTGATTAACGAATCCCCGACAATGTGAACCATCCAGCCCAGCGCATAAGCCAGTCCGCGTTCCGAAGTCATCTCATCACGGATCGCCCGCGAGCAGTAGTCGGCGAGATGATCCCACGGAACACTCAGCCTGACATCATCCCCTTTCCAACCGAAGACGAGATGCGAGCGCCCGTAGAAGAGCGAATGAATTTCCGACGGTCGATAGTTTCGTCCGGCATGCGCCATCGACCACGGCTTCACCGCTCCGCCGGTGATCGGACTCTTCTCCAGAGGCACCGTGCCGAAGCCGACTTCGCGTCCGGTATCGACACACACGGCTTCAGGCATCACCTGAATGTCGCAACCGAGATAGGCCCCGCAGAGGAAGCCAGGGAGATGCCGCTCGATGAGGTTTGTCACCGGCAACCCGCGGGCTTTCGCTGCTTTCGCGGCGAGGAGGCCATACATCGTGTGTCCGATCAGCCCGCTCATGAGTGATTGCCGCGACTGCAAAAAGGTTCCCCAGCGGGAGGACTTGCCGGACCGTTCAGGAACCGGTTTTCACGCCGCTGATTTTCAGGTGGCGCACTCTCACTCCGTCCCCGGCAGCGAGCCAGCTCCGGTTTTTCGCCTTCGCGAGATAGGCGTGTTGGGCC
>JAGNMT010000415.1 GCA_017991025.1 Verrucomicrobiales bacterium | reverse complement strand
GTTTGGGACATCGCCGCCGCACGCGTCACGGAGCGTCTCACGATTCCGAAAGTCGGCGTTTTTGCCCAGGGTCCCGATCTTTCGCTCTACTTCTACGACAGTTGTGAATGCCTGCGTCAGCTCGATGAAAATCCCCGCGCCGTCTCACGTCCACGGGGATGGTCCTGCGAGGAGATCGGTGGGATCGCCGTTGGAGAAGACCATGACCTGACAAAGATCGAAAGCCTTTCGATTGAGGCCCCTATCTTCGTCTCGCCCTATGGCACCGGATGCTCCCGCTACGTTTCGACCCTCGCCGACGATAGCGGCGTCTTCGCCACCTGGCAGCAAAGCCAGGACGATCTCTCCCAGCCCCTCGTCGGTCATTTTCTTCCCATGAAGCGCATCATCGAGATCCTGACCTCTGATTGACTTCGCTCCGTCCCCCCGCTTCGCGTGTTCCTGCCTCCTGCCTCCTGCCTCCTGCCTCCTGCCTCCTGCCTCCTGCCTCCTGCCTCCTGCCTCCCCATGCGCCTCTCGCTCAATTCCTCCACGATCAAAACCACCCCGCTCCTCGAAAAGATCCGGGTCGCAGGCACGGCGGGCTACGCGGGCATCGAACTCTGGGCCGTGGACCTCTATGAGCATGTCGGGCGTGGCGGCGAAATCTCGGACGTCGAAAAGGCACTCGCCGATCACGGCCTCGAAGTCCCCTGCTTCATCGCCGTTCGGAATTGGGGTGAAAGCAGCGGATGGGAGTACCAACTCGCGATGGACGAGGCCAGGCGACGCTTCGAACTCGCCGCCCGTCTCGGGTCACCGCTCATGGTCTGCACGCCACCAATGGAAAGACCGGGCATCGAGGGCCTGCACCGGGGCTACGCCGACCTACTCCGGATCGGTCGCGAAACGGGCGTGCGCGCCGTGCTCGAATACATCAGTTTTTTCGAAAGCCTCAACAATATCGCCGATACCGTCGCCGTCCTCGACGCCTGCGGAGACCCTGACGGATGCACCATTCTGGATGCCTTTCACAACTGGAACAACCGGACGTCTCTCGAAGACATCCGGGCCCTGCCGCTGGAGCGCATCGTCCATTACCACATCAACGACGCCGCCCCGGGTATCCCGAGCGGACAGCAGAGAGATCCCGACCGCGTCATGATAGGCGACGGGGTCATCGATCTGAAGAGCGAGCTCGGCATCCTGAAAGCAAAGGGATACGACCAGTGGCTCAGCCTCGAACTGTTCAACGCCGGGTGGTGGGCGAAAGATCCGCTCGAAACGGCAAAGATCGGATTGGAGCGGATGCAGATACTTTGTGGGGAGGTCGGGTTTTCAGTCTGATCAAAGCTTTCTAAAATTCCGAGGATTTCATCCACTTTGCATCCTCACTTCATACTCCGTTCACACAAGGGAAGGAAGGTGCGGTCATGAAACTATCACGACGAAAGTGGCTCGCTCGAGCCGTGTTTTATGGCGGCGGCATCGGCGGATTCGGGTATGGCAGTGTCATCGAGAAGCGCTGGCTTGGCGTCACCCGTCAAGTAATTCCCCTTTCGCCACAGCACGCCGCGCTCAATGGCCTGAAGATCGCGGTGATGGGGGATTTCCACCACGATGACTTCGGTGACAACGGGCTCGTACGCCGCGCCGTGAAGGCGATCAATGAGGAGAATGTCGATCTCATCTATCTCGTCGGCGATTACATTTCCAACGACCCTTCCGCCATCGTACCTCTCTGTGAAGAGTTAAACAATCTTCGCTCGACGCTCGGCACCTTCGGTATCATGGGCAATCATGACTGCTGGCACCTCGCTCCCATCCTCCTCACCGCACTCGAAGACGCAGGCGTGCGGATGTTGATCAATCAGACACAGGAGTTCGACAATTTCGCCATCATCGGAATGGACAGCTTCTGGGGTGGTAGTCCCGACCTTTCCTTTGCCCTCGGAAAAATCGACCCTGACAAACCCCTCATCCTCGGATGGCACGAACCGGATTCCTTTGACACCTACACCGATCCCCGTCTCGTGCTTCAAGTCTCCGGCCACACCCACGGAGGCCAGATCTGCGCTCCGATCTTCGGGCCCCTGCTGCTACCGGAATACGGGAGAAAATATCCCTACGGTCACTACCACCGCGAACACTCCTCCCTCTTCGTAACCAGAGGAATCGGGACGCTGAACATCCCCGCAAGGTTCCTCTGCCCGCCGGAAGTGGCGGTCCTTACCTTAGCTGTTTAGCCTTTAGCTCTTTAGCCCCGAGATCCTGAGTTACGCATCGAAGATGGAAAGGCAAAACCGCTACCCGTTAAACAGCTAAATCCCCACCACCCTCCCCGTCCACGCGCTCTCTTGTGCCGCATCGACGATCTCCTGTCCGATGCGGGACGTTGTTACGCTGAGCGGGCCTTCGATCGGACGACCGTGTTCGAGGCAGTCGAGGAAGTAGGCAACGGGATTAGAAAAAGGAAAGACCAGTTCAGGTGCCTCGATGCGTTGCCCTTCGGGGCAGGCGCGTGTCTGCAGGGTCACGTAGTCATCATAGTCGCCGCTCGCGAGGGTTCCCTCGCTGCCCTTGATAACAAATCCACATTTCGGCTGCGGCTGGTGAGTCCACGGATCGGACAGGGTTCCCCAACGGGTCTCAAACTTGGAGAGGCCATTTGCATAACGGACCATGGTGATACTGTGTTCATCGACTTCGAGCAATCCGTCGGGCTTCAGATCCCACATTGCCATGACCTCAGTAGGACGCTGCCCTCCATTAAACCAGGTCCCCAGGGTCGTACCGTAACCGAGGTAATCCTGAAGACTTCCCCCTCCCTCGGCCGCTTTGTAAAACCAGCTCGCGTCTTTCTCCGTGTCCGTCGGCTCGTGCTCGATCTTGTCGGCCCCGTGCCAGAGCGGACCGCGATTGCCGTCGTAAAAATGGACTTCGCACACTTCGCCGATCGCGCCCGACCGGATCAGTGAGTGGCACCTCACGTGAGAGCGAAACCAGGCGAGCGGCCAGTTGATCGCGAGCTGGGAAGCGATGCCCCTGATGCAGGAGCCGGCCATCGCAGCGATCATGCGATCGGCCTCACTGAGTGACGCCGCGAAGGGCTTTTCGACGAGAACATGCACTCCGAAGGGTGCCACCTTTTCCACCCACTCGGCATGGCGGGCTGCCGCCGGGCAGAGGATCACGAGATCGGGCCGGGTCTTTTCGAGGCATTCGCGGTAGTCGGTGAAGACCAACTCCGGGCCGAGTCCGAAGTTTCGTCTCGCGGCCTCCATGCGCCCCGGATGCTCGTCACTGATACCGACGATTTCAGCCCCGGGATGATCGTGCGCCATCCGCAGGAGATCCCCCATGTGAAAATGATCAAAATTAATTCCCGCGATCCGCCACTTCATCTTTTCGTCTGATTTGAATCCGTACTGGCCAACATTTCCGGAAATCTTAGAGAAATACACAAGAAATTACTTCTAAATTCTGAGAATTGAGCGAGTATCAGGCGGCAGAAGCATTATGCAGGAACGAGACGACGACACCGTAGAACTTGAAGGAACCATTCATACCGTCCTCCCCGGAACCATGTTCCGAGTGGAATTGGACAACGGGCATCTCGTCCTCGCGCACATTTCCGGTAAGATGCGCAAGCGTTTCATCCGCCTCGTTGCCGGTGACCGGGTAAAGATCGAGATGTCGCCCTACGACACCGAAAAAGCCCGTATCGTCTACCGCGTCGACAGCCGGAGCCCGCGTCCGATGAACCCCGGCAAACGGAGTTCCCCGAGAAGCATGGCGAGACCCGGTCAGCCTAAAAAACGTGCCAAGCCGAACCAAACGCCCCGGCGTGGTGGCGGCGGCGGTGGCGGCGGTGGTCCCCGTTAAGGGTGGCAGTTGTCTTGTCGCCACGCAACCCTGCGCGTGAATGACGAACTACTACGCCCTGCTCGAAATCCCTGAATCCCTGAGTCCCGATCCGGCTCTGATCGAGGCCTCGTGGCGCGACAAGAACCGTTCCCTTTCCGCGGAAATGGAGGAAAATGGCAAGACGGTTTCCAGGCATTCCGATCTGAATCAGGCCCGCACAACCCTAACTGACCCGACTTCGTGCCTCGCCCACTGGCTCGCCCTGAGAGCGCCGTCTCTCACTGCGGACCGCTCGATCGACCCGG